>CACWOG010000061.1 GCA_902762455.1 uncultured Bacteroidia bacterium
ACAGCCGTTGGCATCGGTTATTGTGAGCGAATATTCTCCATGGCAAAGATTTCCAATGGCGCGTGTTGTTTCCGAATTGGACCATCTGTATCTGTAAGGTTGTACTCCGCCGTTTACAATGGCTTCGATTCTGCCGTTGCAGTTGTTATCGCAGAGTTGGTCGCTTAGTTCGTGTATGAGGATGAGCGAGTCTGGTTGTGTGATTGTGATTTGTGCAAAAGCTGTACATCCGTGGTCGTCTCTTACGGATATTGAATACGTTCCTGCTGGTACGTTGATTTGCGTATTTGTCGATTCTCCAGTTGACCACGCGAAAGTGTAGGTAGGAGAACCTCCAGATGTAAGTGAATTTATTGTTGAAAGTCCGCCGTGGCACAAAATGGGGTTTGTTTCGGATATGGTGGTAATCAGTAATGTCGGCTCGGTAATGTTTACAAGTTGGTGAGATACGCAGTTGTCGGCATCAATGACGGTTAGTGTGTAACGTCCTGCGCAAAGTCCGCGGATTTCGGTACTGTGTTCTCCGTTCGACCAGTTGTATGTGTATGGTGATGTACCTCCGCTTGCAGAAACTCTTGCTTCGCCGTCGCAGAGTCCAAAGCATGAAACGTGATTTATGGATTCAGTATGCGAGGTCAGCGTTCCAGGTGCAGGCATATCAATTGAAGCCGAGGCGGTACAGCCATTATGGTCTGTGACGGTAACAATGTTGGTGCCGACTAAGCATTCGTTGTTTGTCGCTGTAGTGTAGTCGTTTATGTTCCACTGGTAGGTGTAGCCTGGCGTACCTCCCGATACGTTTGCAGTTGCCGAACCGTAGCCTACACCGTCGCAAATAGGTTCCCGTATGTTTGTGAAATTTATCGTTATTGCCGGTGGCTCGGAAATCGTGACGGAATTTGTTGTAGTACAAGAATTTCCGTCTGTTATTGTCACAGTGTAGCCTCCAGCGCAAAGTCCTGTTGCCGTCTGTGTCGATTGCCCGTTGCTCCACGAGTAGGAGAATGGCTCTATTCCTCTTGGATTTACTGTCGCAGAGCCTTCGCAGTTGCCGTTACAGATGTTGTTTACAATGTTGCCAATGCTGCTTCCGATGTTGTCTATTGTTATCGAAACTTGGTCGGTTGTGGTGCAGCCCATCTGGTTTGTTATTGTTACGGTGTATGTAGTTGCTGTAGTTGGTGCTACGGTCGGTGAATTTGTATTTGCTCCGCTTACGATTCCTGCACCTTGCCAGTGGTAAGTCAAGTTGTCGCTGCTATTGTTGGTGACTGTAAGTTGTATTTGTGAGTTAGGACAGATGATATGCGATGGTTCAAGGCTATAGTTGAACCTGTGGATTGTCACCCTTACATAGTCGGTGGCGTAGGTGTTACATTCCGATTCGCGTACCCTGACATAATACGTTAGGCTGTTTTCGGGCGAAACATCAACGGTTTGCTCTGTGGAGAATATGGAACTGAAATTCGGGTCAGCCGACCATTCCCAAGCCACTGCGTTTCCAGTGGGGAAAACTTGCAGTGTTGCTGTTCCGCCGGGACATATTGTGGTGTCGTTTGATGTGCTAAGTCCTACATCTGGTGTTATGACATTGACGGTCTGCGTTACGGTATCGTTGCATACTCCTCGTGCTACAAGTGTATAAGTTGTTGTGTGAGTTGGCGTTACGCTTGGATTTTGTGCGTATTGGTTGCTGAATCCGCTTCCCTGTATCCATTCGAATGTAGTGCCTTCCGGGTAGTCGGTTTCGGGACCGATGATTACGCTTTCGCCCGGACAGCTTGTGATGTCGGCTAGGGTTGAGGGACTTGGCGAAACCACGGTTACCGTGCGCCTTATGGTGTCGGTGCGGTTACAACTTGCTGGGTCGCTGGCGATTAGCGTTACGGTAAATGTACCACCTTCGGTGTAGGTGTGCGAAGGATTTGTCTGGGTGGATGTCGCTCCGTCGCCGAAATTCCATTGGAACGATGTTCCCTGCGAGGTGTTTTCGAACTGCACGTTGTATGGCGCACAGCCGACAGGCACAGGATTGAAGTTGGCTTCCGCTAGGTTTTCAATTATTCGTATCTTGAATACGGCATTGTTGCAGTTTGTCGAGTTGTTTGTTGACGACCATACATCTGACGGACTCATCGGGAACATCTGGCAGCCGCCGCAACTTGCACAAACAGACTGTATTATGTGTCCTTTCTTGTCGAAACGGCTAGTGCCTCCGTCAACGTGGTCGCGTCCCGATGCACTACAAGTTGTGTAGCGCAGTTCGCCAAAGAAAGTTGCGTATTCCAATGCGCTGACATCCTCGTTGAGCACAAGCACATAGAAATCCATTCCGTCGGTCGTGTCTTGAATTGCATCGGGCGTAACCTGCATATTCTTTGTGCCAAATTCCTGGTCCCAGGTGTAGTAGTGAGCTTGTGCATCGTAGTAGTTGAACGGCCATTCGCGTCCCCATCCCGAAAGATATACGCGGTTGCACACATCGACGGCGAAGGCGGTTATTGAAATGTTCGGTTTGCCTGTGTTTGTGCCGAATTGTGTTGACCATTCCACATTGGTAATGTCGTTGTCGAACTTTGTGATGAACTGGCCGCTGTTTGCCACATAATATCCTGCATTTTGCACCAGAACGGTTCCGCCGCATTTGGTCTGTCCGCAGATATAGACATTGTTGTTGTGGTCGGTGCGGACGAAGTAGGCGTTGTCGTAGGCTGGCGAGCCGAAGAACGACGATGTTAGCAGAAATGTGCCGTTGTGTGCAATTTTTGCGATGAAAGCATCGGTACTGCCTCCGTTGTGTGCTGTGTTGTAGGCATTTGCGGTGGTAGGGTAGTCGGTTGAAGTTGTTCCGCCTGTAACAAAGACATTTTCTTCATTGTCAAGCGAAATGCTGAAAATTGCATCGTCTTGAGAACCACCGAGATATGAACTCCAAGCCAGTTGCGACAAGTCGGGACTGAGCGCGAATACAACGCCGTCCTGTCCTCCGCCGGCTGTAGGCTGGAATCCTTCGTTTATGCCCATTGGGAAATCGGACGAGAAAGTGTTTGTGCCGACATAAATGTAAGATTTGCTGCTTACAACGACTTCTCCGCGTGCGCCGTCGCCATAGTTGTAGTAAAGCGAGTCGTTGCCGTGCATCTCGACATAGTTGATGCCTGTTGTCGGGTCTGGTTGTGTGTACGAAGCCTTGAAGTTAAGTCCGTCGTTGCCTGTGCCTCCGACGTAGGTGCTTCCAATCAGTTGCGAGCCGTCTTCCGAAAGTTTCGAGACAAAAATGTCAACGCCGTTGTGGAATCCTATGACGTTGTCATAGGTTACACTTGAGCCACCGTTGAATGTGCGGTCGTAGGCGTTGAGTGTGGTCGGGAAGTCGGGCGAGCCTGTTGTTCCCATGATTACCAGTTGGTTGCTTTCGGTGGCGACAAGGCTGTGTGGCATTTCCTGTCCGTTGCTTCCACCAAGGTAGGTAGCGTAAATGCGGCTTGTGCCTGTTGAGTTATACTTGATTATACCGATGTCGCAGCCTTCGAGATAACTTGTGGCATTGTCTGCCCACGGAGTGCCGCCAGCATAGTTTACCTGATAAGCACCAGTCGAAGTAGGGTAGCCTGTCGAAAAGACTATTCCGCCAGAGAAAACGTTGTCGTTGTAGTCGTAGGTGGCGGTGAAACCCCAGTTGTCGCCGGTGGAGCCTGTGTATGTCGAGAACACAAGCGACGGGTCTATTATTAGGTCGTGGCTTTTGTCGTAGTTTTCCGAAATCTTGTAGCTGACGACATTTTTGCGCAGTACATATTCGCAACTGATGTTTATGGTGTCGCCGTTTACGATTTGGTAAACCTTTGGCGTATATTCCATGATGTCGCGGATGGAAGTGTGGACGACGAGTACACCTTCATTAATCTCAATTCCGTCGGTGCCAATGTATTCAAGCTGAATGTCCTTGTAGTTTCCGTTGGGGTGGACAATGAAATCGTATTTCATACCGCGCGAATCGGACATATAGCGGATGTCGGTGCCGTTGTATATTTCGGAGTATTCCACCTTGCGGAACTTGCGCACGTGCGAAGCCCATTTCGATTCGTCCTTGCCTATGAAGTAGTTGCAGTAGTCGGTGGTGGCGTTGTTGCTTGTTATGTCGTTTGGGGTCTTCGAGTTGCGGAAGATAACCTTGTAGGCGTGGCCGCGACCGACGGCATTTTCGTCGTGCCATTCGTACTCGTCATGGGCGTGGGAGTGGTGTCCCATCTTTATGTCGGTAAGGTTGAACGAAAATCCGTGGTCTTCGAGGAACAAAGCGCCATCGTTAAGTTCCATCTTGAAGTTAACGTTTTCGTGCCACTGGCCTTTATTTTCGATGAACTCATATTGCGCATACGATTGCTTGCATAGCATTATCGATGCAAGTATTCTTAATAATATAAGGTATATGCGCTTCATTAAAAATTCCTCTGCAAAAAAATCGGTTAAAGATAATGATTTTTATTTGAACAGAAGAATTTTTTTGAAGAAAAGTTTATAAATGTACGTTTAGTTTTATTAATATCCGCTAAAAAACGATTTGTCATTCCGCAAAGCTGAGTGAACCGACTAAGGAACGTGTCGTGAGAACTCGCTTATGCGGAATCTCCTTAATTAGCAATATTGTAGGAGATTACGGATAGCAGTCTTCACAACGCTCCCCGTTTCGTATCGCGTGTTACGACTAGCTTCCGAAATGACAAGCCTCTTTATTAATGTTGTTATATAAATGCTTGATAATATTGCGATTATGCGTCTTGCCTCATTTTTTAGCGGATGCCAATGGTTTAGTTTAGATTTCTGCTGTATGTATGTTTTTAGAACATTCCCGTGACCATATTTCCCAGAATGTGCAGATACCGTTTGAACTGGGCGGATGTCATCTCGTTGCTCTGTCTGCTTATCTTTTCCGATGCCGATGAGGCCTTTTCGCTGAATTCCTCAAAGTCCTTTAAGGCTGATTCTTCTCCTGAAATCACACGGCGCAGTGCATCCACAGAAAGTCCGACGTAGTTTTCGTAGTCGTCGAGCAGTGCATCTATTTCGGCTCTGCTGTTTGAACGTTTCTGCTGCATTTCACCGTCGGAATCATCGTCAAACCAATATTTGCCAAACGTATCGACAAACACATCTACAAAGCCGCCATTGTCCAAACTATCGTGCCTTTCGTAGTGGTACGACGAAGAATCAGCAGTTCCCAAATCGTTGAAAAACGATGCGAACGCGTCAATCATCTCATCTACAAATGCAGAATCGTCGTCGGTACCAAAGTCGGTGCTTCCCTGCTCGTTGTACGGTTCGACGTAGAAATCGTAGTAGCCGTCGTTCTGCACGGTAGATGACTTTGATGAAAAGTATCTCAAATTGTCGCGGTAAATGCGGTAGTCCTTCTTGGAAATCATATCCTCAATCTTCGAGAAGCGTTTCTGCTGGACTTCGTTCATATCCAAACCGTACAGCACATTGGCGATTTTCGCTGCAAGTTCCATATCTTTGGCTTTCACTGCGTTTTCGAAACAATCCAGATAAAGGTCGGCATCTCCGCCGTCAGGGGAAACTATAAAGTCTTCGTTCGTAGAAAACAAATTAGAATTGACAGTGCCAGCATTCAAATCGTTTGCCGATAACATAACAATGGCAACTGCCGCTATCGAAAGCATATAAACCAACTTTTTCATAGCCGTAAGTTTTTAAAATCAATTTCAAAACAAATATATATAATGGTGTCGTACCTTATCCATAATATTTAGTTAAAACTTTGCAAATGAAAACTAATGGATGAGTTGGATAGACTATAATCTGGTATTCAACTGGTTTCTTGCGGTTTCTGTAATAGTCATATTGTCATCAGGTTATAAAAAAGACCGTCATTACTTGCTTCGCTGCGTGAGCTAAAGGTTCCACAAGTCAGAACATACACGCGATACGGTACGTGGAGCGTTGTAATGTTCGACTATGCGGAATCTTCTTTTGTGTATTACTGGGAGATTCCGTATAAGTGAACTCACAAGCAACGTTCCTTATGCTGTTCGTTCTACTTTACGGAATGACAGCAAGGGGTTGGCAAAATTTCAGTTGCTTGTAAAACTACAACTATATATTATTGATGCGCCCTTGTATTGCGAGGAGAAAAATGGTCGACAAGTTCAGGACCAAGCATAAATTTCTTTGAATAATTGAACCTTTAAATTGCAGTTTACTTCAGATATATCTTTTGTCCAATCTGCAGAATGCTTGTTTCGCTAAGATGGTTTATCTGGCATAGCTTTGCAACTGTAGTATGGTACATCCTCGCCACGTGGCTTAATGTGTCGCCTTTCTTGATGACATAATAGGTGGCGTTGGGGTCGTCGGGAACGTAGGAATATGCCTGTGGATTCGGGTCTATTACCTTGAAGTTGTTGCTGCTCTTGTCGAGATTCTTGTATGCGAGTTCCATTGTGGAATTGTCGATGTGTATATCCTTGTGTACTTGTCGAGCCGAATCGGTAAGCGAGTGCGAGAACAGCCATTCGTAAGTTTCTGGCAGGTAGAACATTCTTGCCAGTCGGCTATGGTTTACTCCGCTAAGCCTGTCGAATATCAGGTGGCTTGTGTCGCCGCATTCTATCATCTTGTTCACTACAGCCTGCGACTGGCTTACGCCTACCGCTTTGTCGGCTGTTCCGTGCATTATCCACAGCGGAACTTGGTTGAGCCCGCAGTACTCTTTCAGTGTTCCTCCTCCGCAAAGCGCCATTGCGGCTGCTACTTTTTCGGGATAGGTGCCTACAAAGTCAATTGTACCATAACCGCCAAGACTCATTCCTAGCACATAAAGACGGTTTGTGTCGGTATGATATTTTTCTGTAGTCCAGTCTATTATCTTCATTATCTTCTCTGGCTTCCAAGCATCTCCGGGGTTTTGTGGTGCAACTACCAATGCGTTTATCTTGCGTCCCATATACAATGCATCGAGTGGACCATAGCGGCGTACCATCGACAGGTTGCGTCCGCATAGGCTTCGTCCGTGTAGGAAAAGTACGGTCGGTGTAGTGCCTGATACAGAATCATAACATTCGGGGACATATACCCAGAAATTGTAGCTTCCTTCTACACTGTCGCGGCAGGCGATTAACTTTTGCGAGCTTGCGTATAGCGGTAGTATGAGTAATATTGCAATGATTATCTTTTTCATCTTATTGTAAGTTTGTAAATGTTAGTGCCTCTAGAACCAATCACAACATTGTTGCCGATAACTATCGGTGATGACTCAAAATTGATTCCTATTAGTTTGGTTATCAAGAATTCTCCTGTCTTGCCATCAATGATGTAGGCGTGTCCTACGCAGTCGAATGTGAGAACAAACATTTCGTCTTTGTCGTTGGTTATTGCCACAGGTGACGACCACGCATAATGCTTTAGTTTTTGTGAATATACGATTTCGCCCGTAGCCTTGCTTATTGCGTAGAATTTTCCTGCCGATGGCGGGTCGTTGGTGCAGATGTTTGTGAATAGCAGATCGCTACAGTTGCCAGTGCCGAGCAACATAGTGGAATACATTCCGCCATCGAAGTGCTTTCCGCCTAGTATCATCTTCTTGCATTCAATTTGTTGTTCCCACACGCGCTCGCCAGTTAGTGCATTTAGTTTTACGAGGTATGAAATTCCTTCGCCACCTTGTCTGTCCATTTCGCAACCGGAATAAAGGTAAGGGATTCCATCTTCGAGTTCAAGGACTGGAGTGGCATCTGTGTCGTCGTGATTGTCGTAATGCCAGACTGGTTTCAGATTGTTTAGGTTGATACACAATATGTTGCCGTGGTTGTCGGTAGTGTAGCCGTAGTTCTTGTAAACCGCCATCGACGATTCCATTCCGCCTGCACTGTCGTCTTTTTTGCTGTAGCGCAAAGTCGAGTGCAACGATATTTTTCCTTTTTCACGTGTGTATTTGTAAACGGTTCCGTTTTCACCTATTCTGAAAAGAAAGTCGCCGACAATGAGAGGAGAAGCATCGTATGCGCTCCAGCTACGCCACGCATTGGGGTCTTCCGGGAAAATGTCGGAAACCTTGTGCTCGAAAAGGTCAACAACCAGTGCGCCAATCGGTCGTCTTTTCGGGATGCCTTGTCCGATGTAATAGTTGCCGTTGAGGGCAGGGTCGAGCATTCCTGTCCCTTTTATGGGATTTTGCACGTCTATCGGTTTGCGCGATGCCTTTCCTGTTTCGTAGTTTATGAAGTACAACATTCCACACAACGAACTGACTATGATTTCTTTGCTGCCAAAATGTTCGGTTAGCGAATCCGATTCTGTCCTGAACTTCTGCATCATACTGTCGCTCCATTCCACGTACAGAGGTTGGCCTGTCCATCCTGTGCCGCCGCCCCATTGTCCAAAACTTCTCTTTACAGTGTCGAAGCCTGTTACGAATGTCCAGTCGATGTCAATGTCGGTAGGAATACTGTCTATATGACCGCAGAAGGATGCGTTTCGGAAAGGATTGCCTCTGAAGGTAAAAATTCCAGGAGCATCTGCGTAGGCATCGTCAGAATTTGAAAGTTCACCTGAAGTTATGCTGTCGAAAATTGTGATGTCGTATTTTAGGTTCTCGACCGAAGTGAATGCTGTGTCGGGTAGAAACTTGGGTTCTGCTATTTCTATGCTGTCGGTGTTTGTGTCTGTGTTGGCAGTTGTGGTTGTGTTTACCGAAGAGTCGTCGCCTTGAGTATTTGTGTTGCACGATACCATAAGGTATGCAACAACACAAACTATTGCCAATGATATTGTCTGGCTAATCCAACGTTCCATTTGTAAATCTCAAACTCGTTAAAAACAGATGGCAAAAATACATAAAATTGTTGAGGTGGCAAGAATGAAAAAAAGTGATCTCCAATGCTGATTTCATATTGTCAGAATCCAACTGCGAACCTCATTCTCACGCCGTGACGTGCCGAGAACTCGTCGAATTCCTTGCTCTGGTTTATGCGGAACACATATTCTATCTGGAAGCACTTGAAGAGGTTGGCAATTCCGATACTTCCCTCCATATATGGAACTTTGGACGGTTCTCGCAGATAATCAGGCATATCCATAATGTAGGAATGCCCTTTGTTTAGCAATTTTCCGTAAAATATCTTGAACGAATATATTTCGCGAAGTTTTAGTTTCTTTATCAGTGGAATATGGTTGAAAATTATGCCGTAGGTGCTTAAGTTTATATGTGCGTGTGCATATACGTCGCTTGCAAACGAAGCGTGGTGCAGAAGGTTGAAATGATAACGTGCCTGACCTAAGTCCATAGTTCCCTGAGGCAGATGTAGCAATGGAAATGGAACTTTTCCTGCCACGCCGCCTACTTCGACCATATATAGTATCATAAGTTTGTTGCTTATGTTGCGCCTTTGCTTTATTGAAAAGTTGGCAAGCAGATATTTTCCTGCCGTACCGGTAGCGCTTATGTCGTAATAGCCGGCGATTGCCGAAAGGTTGTACACTGGAAGCCCGTTGCCGAAGTACATTCTTGTGAAGAAATCCTCCTCGAATGACTGGTCGTGCGAGAACCTGATGTTAAGCATTAACGAGTAAGTGGAAAATGTCTCTATTGGAGTATTCCCATCCGAAGTCGTGTGCTTAAAGTCAAGATATGGGTTGTTTTCAAATATTTCCACATTCGGTCTCAGCAACAATCCTACCGATGTACCCAAATCCTGCTCGTATGTAAGGCTGAATGCACGGCTTCGCATCATATATGGATTTCTCTTGTAAACCGTTATCGACGATATGAAGTTTCCCGACCCTTGTTGCGAAGGCTGTTCCTTTGTAAACTCGCCGAACTTGTTGTGTGTGAGCTCAAAGTAGTCGTAGCGGGTGTTGAGCGTAAATACCGACCTGTTTTTCTTTCCGCACTTGGCCGCTATAGTACCGCCATACGCCAGTTGCTTGTTCCTGAATCCGTAGCCTATATAGCCTCCAACGAAGAAATGTTCCGATACTTTTCGGCTTGTACGCAGGGGAATTGAAACCCTTGCACCTTCTATCAGGTTGTTGTGGAAGAACATATAGTGCGGACCTAAGTCTATGTAGCCCAAGTTGTAGTAGCCGAACATTGCCATATATGTAAACTTGTCGGCGAAACGGAACCAGCCGTTCTTATGGAACTCCTTTATGCCTTCGTAGGCTTGTGTCTCGAAAGTGTCCATATCTGGTTTTATCTGCGACAGGATTTTGTCCTGCGACAATTTCTCGGCAATCATTTCATTGGAAATGCTGTCGGTGTATTCCTGCATTTCGGGTTCGGATGGCTCGACGAGGAATGTGTTGACCTTCTTTACTGCAAACGATTGTGTCTTGGTGCTTGTGCTGTCGCGGGTGACGAGTGTCATATTCAGCCTTACCGACTGCGCC
>CACWOG010000062.1 GCA_902762455.1 uncultured Bacteroidia bacterium
AAAATAGTTATCAATGAGAGGATTAAAATCGGCAGCCAGTATTCGGCAAGAATTTTCGGGTCAACCATCATACCTACCGAAACGAAGAATATTGCACCAAACAAATCCTTGATGCTCTTGAGGTTATGCTCTATGTGTTCGCCTTCGACAGTTTCTCCAAGAATAGAACCCATAATGAACGCTCCGAAAGCCGATGAGAAGCCTGTGAATACTGCCAGAGTTACCATGCCGAAGCACAAACCCACCGAAATAATGAGCAGGGTTTCGTCGTTCATCAGTTTTTTTGAGCGCTTGAAGAAGGTGGGGAAAACATAAATGCCAATGAGAAACCACAGCACAAGGAAGAAAACCATCTTCAATATGCTGAAAATCATTTCACTGCCTTCGAAGTTTTTTCCCGTGGCGATTGTCGGCAATAAGACGAGCATAAGAATTGCCACAAGGTCCTGAATGATAAGTACGACCAGTGAAATGTCGGCAAATTTTTCGCCTTTCAGTTTTAGGTCCTCAAATGCCTTGATTACGATTGTGGTAGATGACATCGACAGCATACCGCCGAGGAAAACGCTTTCTATCATTGTCCAGCCCATAAGGTAGCCGGCGAGCGCACCTATGCTAAATGTCAGCAGAATTTCACAGCCAGCCGTTATGAAAGCGGTGCTTCCGACCGAGAATAGTTTCTTGAAGCTGAATTCGAGTCCCAAGGCGAAAAGCAGGAAGATGATACCTATTTCGGACCATTCCGAGACGCTTGCTTCCTCGATTACGGTTGGGAAGAAGTCGAAGTGTGGACCAACAAGGAAGCCTGCGACTATGTATCCCAGAACTAGCGGCTGTTTCAGTTTCTTGAATATCAATGTCATTACGCCTGCCGAAATGAGTATCAGCGCGAGGTCGTTGACAAGGTGCAATTCTTCTTCCATAGTTTGTATTGCGGTTTGTAGTCATCTCGGAAGCTATGATTTTCCGATGATGCGAAGCGGAATCGTGAAAATCAAGCTGTCCTGATCTCCTTAGATTATTAGAAAGTCTTTTCGGCAGCCTTCAAGGTGTTGAGCAGCAACGAAAGACGAGTCATAGGACCAACGCCACCAGGAACGGGGGTTATGTACGAGCACTTGTCGGCAACATTCTTGAAATCGACATCGCCGGTGAGCTTGAATCCGCTCTTTGTCTCGGTTGATGGCATACGGGTTGTGCCGACGTCGATTACAACAGCACCTTCCTTCACCATATCGGCAGTTACGAAGTTGGGTTTGCCCATTGCAGATATGAGAATGTCGGCATTGGCGCAGATTTCCTTCATGTTCTTGGTTGCGCTGTGGCAAACGGTAACGGTGCAGTTCATTTCCTTCTGCGACATGAGGATGCTGAGCGGTCGGCCAACGATGTTGCTGCGACCAATCACCACGCAGTTCTTTCCGCTGGTCTCGATGCCCGAACGCTTGAGCAGCAATGTGATGCCCATCGGGGTTGCCGATACGAACGATGGCAGACCGATTGTCATCTTGCCGACATTTGTCGGATGGAAACCGTCAACGTCCTTTTCGGGATTTATGGCTTCGATGACTTTCTGCTCGTTGATGTGCTTTGGCAGAGGAAGTTGTACGATAAAACCAGTTACGCTAGCATCGTTGTTGAGTTTTTCGATGGTGTCCAAAAGTTCCTTTTCGGTAACATCGTCCTCGAAGCGGATAAGGTCGGAGATGAATCCAACTTCCTGACAATCCTTCATCTTGAAGCTAACATACGATTCGCTTCCGCCATCGTGTCCGACGAGAATGGCGGTGAGTTTTGGCGTTTTGCCGGTCTTTTCAATAAGTTTCTTTGTCGATTCGGCGATTTCAGCCTTTATTTCCTTTGCAATTTTGTTTCCGTCAATCAGTTGCATATCTTTCTGTTTTTTTGAGTACGCAAAGTTAATGTTTAATTGTAAGATTGGAAAAGGTTTGGGGTGATTTTTTTTTGATTGATGGGGAATATGCAAGGCCGGAGCCTTGATTTTGGAGGTCGTAGGCTGGAGCCTACGACAAACTTGATAGGCTGGAGCCTATGACAAACTTGAGCTTACGACAAGTTAGAGCTTTTTTAATTTGCTAAAATTCTATCCAGCAGACTTTTCCCGTCTTTTTCATCCAGTCCTTGTGCTCGTTGTATTCTTGTTCGCCCTGACAAATCCATAGCACCTTTGTTCGCATCGGAAAATCGACTTTCGGGGGAGTGGCGTAGCCGTCGGTGAGGATTATAAGTCCGTCGTATTGACGATGTTCGCGGATGTAGTCGAAGATTGGCTGGAAATTGGTTCCGCCACGCCCAGTGATTTTTATTTCTTTGGATGCTTTCTTGAAAGTTTCCAGTTCCTTGAGTGTTGTGTCGAATTGTATTGTATCGATTGTTTCGATGCCGTATTTGAAAAAGCGTGCTATCACCGAGTAAAACGCCTGCAAGTTCTTGCTCGTTACCGAGCCGCTAACATCCACGCCCACAAGCAGTTTCGATGCCAATTCGTAGATGCTTCCCATCTGTTCGAATCCGCTGCGGCGGTTGGGACGCATTCGCGTCAGGTGTCTGTGGCTCGACAAGATGCTTGTGTGGAAACTTGAAAGCACTTTGCGGTAGTCGAGTTTTACTATCAGCGAGGCCTTTATCTGTTCGACCATAGTGCCGGGGATGCTTCCCCAGTTGGTTGTGCTTGCGATTATCTCATTGATTTCCTGTTGCTTAAGTTCGTCTTCTTCCCAGAGCGCCGAGTGGTCGCGGGCGGAGTCCAACTGCTGTTTCGTGAAACCGTTTTGATTCTTGTTTTCGCCAAGTCCGTTGCCAAACTCGCTTTGCCCGTCGTCGCTGGCAGAGGCTTCGTTGTCGCCATTGTCGGCACCTTCGCCGTTCTGGTCGGTTTCGCCGCTGCCACCATCGGAGTTGTCGTTTTCACCATTGTTGGATTTACCTTCGCCGTCATTTCCATTGCCTTCGTTGCCGTTTCCGCCATCGTTTTCGTCTTCACTTTCGTCCTGTTTGTCGCTGTCGGTCTTGTCGTCGCTGTCGTCCTCGCTTTTTTCTGGAGTAGCGGAAGATTGACGTAGAATCTCGTTCAGTTTGTCCACATACCATTCAAAGCATTCTCCAGCAGGTAGTTGGAAATTGTCGGCGGAAATGAAATGCAATGTTTTGAAGTTGTAATGCTGACCGAGAACCATATCGCTGCCGAACGAAAGCGCTTCGGGAAGCGAATTTTCGGGCTGTCGTTCGTATGGGTGCTTCAGGAAAAGGCGAATCATTTCGGAGCGCAAGGCTTCTTCGAGTTCTGCATCGGAGAAAGTTTCCATTATGCTTGGGTTGTATTCCACCATTCCCTGTCCGCAACGGATAGGGCAGTCCATCAGCACGTTTGTTGCAAGCTGGTGGGTGCAGTAAATCGAGAACAGCGCAGGCTCGACAAGGAACCAGCGTTCGCTTATCTTCCGAATCCGCTCTTCCATTTCTACAGGTTTTTGATAAAGCTGGTCATCTGTGTGTACAGTTCAGGTGCTTCGGTAAGTATGAAGACAATAGCCTGTGTGTAAGTGCCTTTCTCATAAATTGATACGAAATGGGCAAACTCCTCTTTTTTCTTAGGCGATTGCAGACCTTTGACATATAAGGCAAGGTTCTTGGCGATTGTAGGCTTTTCGTCATCGGAAATTTCCTGTGTTTCGAGGAAGCGGAAGATTGATTCGTTTGCGACTGCGGTTTCGTGAAGCATATACTTGTCAATCTTTGCCTTGTGCTTTTCGTAGTTCATCAGGATTTCCTTTGCGCTGAGGACTTTGTTCTGCGATATTGAACTCATAAACGCCGTTGTTGCCTGTGCACCAACGATTCCCGAAATTATTTTCTTGTGAATTGCTTTCAGTTCGGGGCAATCCTTTATGCAGTCGGAAACCTTTTTCCAAGCGCGGCGGTCGGGACTTTTGTCGAGGCCAGTTTCATCGGCAGCCTTGTCGCAGGTGTCGAGGAAACGCGGATTTTCCTGAATGAAAGTGATTACGCGCTCGTCAACTTTCTGTTCTGCAGCCCACAACAGCCATTCGGCAACAGTAGGACGGAAATTGTAGATGTTGAAACGCGAGACAAGGGCAGGGTCGAGGTCGGTGAGCTGGTATTCTTCGCCTTCGTTGACAGCCGAAACCAGACGACTGCCTTCGGGAAGGCTTCTGCCTGCAAGTTTGCGGTTCAACGCTAAGTCCATGATTGTCTGCAGCACTTCGGGACGGGCGCGGTTAAGCTCGTCGAGGAAAAGAACAACGGGTTTGCCATCGGTCGGGAACCAGTATGGCGGCATAAACATTGTCTTGCCGGTACTTTCGTCGAGACGCGGAAGACCAATCAGGTCGCCAGGGTCGCTCATCTGTCCGAGGAAAAGTGCGGTAACCTTCATTCCTTTCTTCTCGAAGAATTCGGTGAGAATTTCCGACTTGCCAATTCCGTGTTTTCCAACTAGCATAATGTTCTGCTTGCTGGGTGTTGTTTCCAGTATTTCCTTCAGTTCCTTAGTGTTAACGTTTGTTGCCATCGTTTATTCCTTTCAATTTTTCAGTTTGCAAAGATAGTCTATCTGACGCACTTTGCGTACATTGTTTTTCATTATTTTCGGTGCAAAGATATGGATGGTGTGCGCCAAAATGTGTCGTAGGATGATATTTTATTTAAACCATTGTTTTATTGGTACATCGAAGCCTGTTCCGCGCATATAATTATAGGTGGCAAGGTTCAGTCCGCGCTCGAACTTGCTCCAGTCGGGGGAGCCGTTGCATGAAAATGGAATTTCGTTGTTTGCGAAAGTGCCTGTTGTTTGCGGAACGTGCTTTGCGCAAAACTGTTGCGGATTTTGACCAGATATTGAGTGGCAGGTCATGGCGTAGCGGTGCCAGAATGCCGACTGTATCAGTCCTTCTTCAAAAAATTGCCGTACGGTGTCAAGGCTTTCGTATAGTTCGCGTTCCGTCTGGCTTGGAAATCCGTACATCAGGTAGGCGTGGACTAAAATTCCGTTGTTAGCGAAGTTGCGTAGAGTTGCGCGTACCGATTTGACGCTTATGCCTTTGTTAATCAGTTTTAATACTCGTTCCGAGGCGACTTCTATTCCGCCGCTTACAGCTATGCATCCGCTTTGTGCCATCAGGAAGCAAAGTTCGTTGTTATAAGCCGACTCAAACCTTATGTTTGTCCAGTAACTGACTGTCATCTTGCGCTTTAGAATTTCTTCCGATAGGTTGCGGAGTACTGCGGGAGGTGCGGCTTCATCGACAAAGTGAAAGCCGGAGATTCCCGACTGCTTCATCATACTTTCCATTCGGTCGGCGACGATGCTTGCTGGCGCGTGGTCGTAACGTTGTATGTAGTCGAGTGTTGTGTCGCAGAATGTGCATTTCGCCCAGTAGCATCCGTGTGCGAGCATCATCTTGTTCCAGTGTCCGTTGCTCCAGAGTTGTTGCATAGGATTGGCGGTGTCGGCAGTGTCCAAGTACAGTTCGGTGTGTATTCCGTCGAGGCAGGGCGTTCCTATTTCGCTGAAAGCCACGTTCTCCTTGCTGTCGATGTTAATGCGTTCTATGTCTCCATTTTTGCCAAGTCGCATTGTGCGGATTGGTTCTCCGCCAGTGAGGATTCTTTCCAAAGGCAGTTCGCCGTCGTCGAAAGTTATTGTGTCAACGTACTTGAAAATGCGAGGGTCGGAGAGTTGTCGTAGTTCGGTGCTGACATATCCGCCTCCCATAGTGATATGAATTTCAGGATGTTTCTCCTTTAAAAACTTTGCACAGCGCAGACCGCCATAGAGGTTTCCCGGAAATGGTATGGAAAGTCCAAGATGGGTTGGGGAAGTTGCTGATATTTTTTGTTCGAGAAGTTCAAGCATCCATTGGTCGATAAGATTTGGTTCCTTTGCCAGTTCGTCGTCAAGCGGTGTGAAGTCGTTGAGGCTTCGACATAGTTTTTCGGCATACCTAACCATCTCGAAATGAGTGCTTATGCATTGTTGAATAACGTTGCCGATGTCTTCGATGAAAAGTGTGCATAAGTATTGCGCCTGATTGAAAGTTCCCGAAGTGCCGTAGTCCCATTCCAGGTCTTCGGGGTTGGGCATACGTTTCTGGTTTGCCCAGAATTGCGGGTTGGCAAAAAGCCGTGCGAAAGTGCTGTCGCGCCCTTGCAGGAATCTTTTTACAGGTTCTACCCATTTTGTGTAGAAGTCCTTGTTGGACAGTATTATTCTGATGTTTATAGCCTTTTTGCCAGAAACGTGTACGCTTTCGGCAAGGTCGAAAATCAGGGAGACGCATTCGCGAGTCAAAATCTTGTCAATCAACTCTATGCTAAGGTCCATCTGGTCGCACGATATGCCTTTCCCGCGCAAGTAGCCGGTAAGTTGTTCTGTAGCGGGGTAGGCGGTGTTAATTTGCGTTAGTGGCGGTGTTATTAAAAGGATATGCATTGAATTTGTTTTGTTAAGTGCTTGTATTATAAGAATTTACTGTTCTTTTAACTTGCTTTTCGCATTTTCCAGAATGAAGTGCAACCTGTTGAACACATTAGCCTCCGATGTGCCGGCGTCGAAGTCGAGGAACAGGAGGTTCATGTCGGGGTAAATCTGCTTGATTTTCTTTTCCATTCCCTTGGAAATGATGTGGTTGGCTATACACCCGAACGGCTGTAAACTTACCACGCTGTTGATGCCGTTCTTGGCGTAGTTGGCGATTTCGGCAGGCAGAAGCCAGCCTTCGCCGAAGTTGGTGGCGGGATTTACAATCTTGGTGGCATCGTCGAAGGCTTCGAATAGGTTGTCGAACGGACGGTAGCTCGGGAATCCTGCGCAAATCTTGTCGTACTTTCTTGCAAATCTTGCAATTAAGTTGTAAACCGCTGTGGTTACAAAAGCTGGCGTTTTGCTTGGCTTGATATGGTATTTGCGGTTTACTGCGTTGTTTACCAGTCCGTTGATAAAGAAATTGTATATCGACGGCACTGCAACCTCAAAGCCTTGGTCGTTGAGCCAATCGACGACATATTTGTTGCTGAAAGCGTTGTATTTCAGGTATATCTCGCCTACAATGCCGATGGTCGGGTAGGTGCTTCCTTCGTTGATGTTCTCGCGGAATTCGGCAACGGCCTTCTTCAGAAGTCCCTGAAGTTTGTCGCCCTGCTTGTTTTCGATGTATGGGAAACTCATTTCTGTGTATTTGTCCCTGATTTTCCGAGCGATACCTTTTGTCTTTTCCCTAATGACTGCACCCTGGTACAATTTCGAAAGGCAGTCGGCATAAAGCATAGTGTTGAGCAACAGACCGATATTTTTCGAAACATGTAGGTCGAATCCTGGCTGGTAGTTTATCTTGCTGCTTCCTGTTGCCACCGAAACGACTGGAATATTCTCGAATCCTGCTGTTACCATTGCGTTCTTAATCAGCGACAAATAGTTGCTGGCTCGGCATTGTCCGCCTGTCTGCGTGATGGCTACAGCAATGTCGTCGGGATTGAATTTTCCGCTTTCGAGAGCCATCATTATCGTGCCGATGACGATGGTGGCAGGATAGCAGATGTCGTTGTTAGCGTATTTAAGGCCGTATTCGTTCGATTCTGGCGTTCCTTTCGGCAGGTTGAGCAGATTGTAGCCCTTTGCCTTAAAGAAGGCTGGAATGAACTCTGAATAGCCTTCTGCGAAGTACGGACCTATAATCAACCTGCGGCGGTCTTCTTCCATAAACGGCTTGGTGGTCACAAACTTGGTCTCCTTGCGGTGTCCGTTGTTGAGCTTGAGGCTTTCGACGAGCGAACGGATACGCAGTCGCAACGAACCGATGTTGTTCACATCGTCAATCTTTAATATGGTGAGATTCTTGCCTTTACGGTTGAGAATGCTTCCCATTTCGTCGAGGATGAAGGCATCGGGACCGCAGCCGAACGAGGTGAGTTCGATAAACTGAACATTGTCGGGAGCGTTGGCAACATAGTGCGCCGCCTTGAAGATTCGCGTCGGGAAGCTCCACTGTGTGAGCGAGTGCAGTTCGTCGAAGATGTTTTCGTTGTCGAGATACGAGACATTTTCGGTTACAACATCTATGCCCATTTCGGCAACTGCTTGTGACACTTTGTGTTGTATGAGCGGGTCGATGTGGTAGGGACGGCCGGCAAGGACGATTACAGTTCTGCCGTCGCGATTGGCTTTTTCGATTACCTCGGCGGTGCGCTCTGTGAGGCGTGCGCGGAAGTTTGCCTGTGCTTCAATGGCATTTTCGATGGCTTTGCGACGCATCTTCTTGTCAAAGCCAAGCGACTTCAAATAGGCATTGCACGACTTCCAAAGCAACTCGTCATTACTGAATGTAATTATCGGATTGTCAAATCGTATGCCGTATTTATTTTTAGTATCGATTGAACTCTTTATTACATCACCGTAACCGCTCACGATGGGGCAGTTGTAGCTGTTGTTCGACTTCTCGTCGTCCTTTACTTCGAGTACGATGTAGGGGTAGAAAATGAAATCGACCTTCTTGTTGACGAGGTCGAGAATGTGCCCGTTCATCAACTTTGCTGGAAAGCAGATGTTGTCGGACATAATCGACTTAACGCCAGGCTCGTAGAGTTTGTTTGTCGAATCGCCGGACAATACGACTTCGTAGCCCAAGGTGCTGAACATTGCCTGCCAGAACTGGAAATTCTCGTACATTCCCAAGGCACGCGGCAGTCCAACCTTTTTGCCGTTCTTGGTTGTCGAGTATTCGTGCTTTTCAAACAGCATGTCGTCCTTTTCGGCGTGCAGGTTGATGCCTTTTGCTGTGCTTTCGTACCTGTTGGAGAAAACTTTCTCGCAGTTGTTGCCCGCGTAGAACGAATTGCCGTTCTCGAACTTGAAAATGTTCACAGTGCATTGGTTTTCACAGCCTTTGCAGTTAACAATCGACGATTTGTATTCGTTGAACTTGATAAGTTCCGAAATGCTGGTCTCGTTGTGGAAATCGGTTGATTTCCCGTAGATTGCTGCACCAAAGGCTCCCATAAGTTCGGGAATGTCGGAGAAGAAGACATTTTTGCCTGTTAGTACTTCCAACGCTTTGACGATGGAAAGGTTCTTCATTGTTCCACCCTGAACGACAATGTTGTCGCCAAGTTCGTTCAAGTTCTTTAGTTTCAGCACTTTGAACAGGCAATTCTTGATGACGGAGTAGGAGAAACCTGCGGCAATGTTCTCTATGGAAGTGCCTTCGCGAAGCGACTGCTTTACCTTTGAGTTCATAAACACGGTGCAGCGTGTGCCGAGGTCGTATGGCTGGTCGGCAGTGCACGCCATGCGTGCAAATTCGGCAACCGGATAGTTTAGCATGTTGGCGTAAGTCTCTATGAACGAGCCACATCCCGACGAACAAGCCTCGTTTATTTCGATGCGCTTTATGCTGCCGTTGTCGATGAAGATGGCTTTCATGTCCTGTCCGCCTATGTCGAGTACGAACGAAACCTCTGGGCAAACCTCTCTTGCGGCAATGTAATGTGCCATGGTTTCGACAATTCCATTGTTTAAGTTAAAGGCTTTCTTTAATAGGTTTTCGCCGTATCCCGTTGCAGTACTGCTGACTATGCTAATTTTTATATTCTTCTCTTTTTCAAATTGTTGCAGTGCTTCCATGCTTTCTACGAAGGTACGGAAGCTGTTGCCGTTGTTGCGACGGTAATCCTTGTATAATATGTTTAGGTTGTCATCGATGAGAACGACTTTTGTCGTCGTGGAGCCTGAATCAACGCCAAGGTGACATCTGATTTCTGCGCCTTCTGTCGGCACTATGCTTTTTAGCGAGAATTTCTGCCTTTCGGTTTTCCAACTTTGGAATTCTTCTTCAGAATTGAATAGTTTTCTTAATACATTACCATTTGATTTAGAGGAAGATTTATGCTCTTTATTTAAGTGTTTGATTAAGTCGGAAATTAAACTTGGCGCTTCGTTGTACTTCTTTGCGAGGAAAGCGCAGCCCAATGCTGGGAATAGTTCTGTATTCTCTGGAATTATACAATCTTCATTGTTGATTTTTAAGATATTAACAAAGCTCTCTTTAAGTTGTGGTATAAACTTGAACGGACCACCGCAGAAAAGTATTGGCGGTACTATGTCGGTTCCGCGGGCAAGCGACGATGTCACCTGCATTGCCACCGAGTTGAGCACCGAAGCGGCAATGTCCTGCTTGCTGGTGTTTCGGCTTATAAGATTCTGGATATCAGTCTTCGAGAATACTCCGCAGCGTGAAGCTATGGGATAGATTGTCTTGTGGTCGGCGGCTAACTGGTTGAGTTCTATCGGTTCTATGCCGAGCAGGGTGGCCGTCTGGTCGATGAATGCTCCTGTTCCACCTGCGCACGAACCGTTCATTCGGATGTC
>CACWOG010000063.1 GCA_902762455.1 uncultured Bacteroidia bacterium
ATAATTTCCCGCACCGTTTCCATACTGGCGAATAGTTATGCGTCCGTCCGACGCCGCATAAATAGGCGTTCCCATCGGAGCCGAAAAGTCAACCGCCAGATGCGCCTTAGGAACATGGTGGATGGGATGCATACGCGAATTAGTATATCGTGAACTTATGCGCGTGAACTTCAGCGGTGCCTTCATAAAAGTCTTGCGAATGCTTTGCCCGCAGGTGTCGAAAAATTCAGATACCGAATCGTTGACAAAAGGTATCGCCCACCTCTCCTTGCCGTTGTGCGAAAAAACTCCAGCCAGAACTTTGCCAATCCTAACCGTTTCGCCACCAACACGATATTCCTCAAAAATAACCTTGAACCAGTCGTCCTTCTGCAAGGCGTAGAAATCGACCGTCCACGCCCACACCTGCGACATTCCGACCGCCAAATCCCAGTCGTAGCCCTTCGAGTCGAGCACATTCCACAGCGACGAGCTTATCCGTCCCGATGCCGTACAAACCACAGTATCAACATCGTGGTACCTGCGGAACACATCCACCGAATCGCGAAAATCGAACACTGTGAACATCAGCGGACTATTCTCGTAAACGAAAATCTTTGCCACTCGTGCGGTATCGTCTGGCAAAGAAAAGACACAGAACGGACGACCAACGCTAATCCGCGTATAATCAACGGAATCCGAAATCCGTGCAATCTTGTCAACCTGCGACATCGGAACGCCATACCTATTAAGTATAGTACCCAGGTAATCGCCCTGGCGAACTGTATCGTCGGTTATTGTCCACTGGTCAACAGGAAAGCCGAAACGCATTTCTACATCGGGTTCTAGAACGGCAACGTCTTCCCTATCCTCCTCTGCTCTACCGCAAAACATAATTACAGCGACAGCAACTCCCACCACCACGATTACCGACAGCACAACAATCAGGACAATATTTGTCTTTGACAACTTCATTGGTTAGTAAACGCAAATTTAAGTAAAATATTGTCACTGACCGCAAAATATTTTGGGGGGCTTGAAGGACAAAAGGCGAACAGGCTCGAAAGCTAACAGCCAAAATGCTCGACTGACCTTCTGTTCGCCAGCGAGAAACGGCGTCAGCCATTCGAACAGCGAAGCATAGAAACGGCGTAGCCATTGAAACGGCTTTTGCCAATTGTTTTCTTTCCTACAACCAACAAGATTGCGCCAAGATATATTTTGTTTTTGGCGCAATCTTACAAAATACATTAGATTACGCCAAGATACTACTGGAACAAATCTTCGAGAGTTACTACTTTCTGCAGTCTTCTCGAATACATATTGTCCACTAGTCCTGCCGATGATATCATCGTGACCATTAACGACTTCCTTGTACCAGTTTCTTTCTTGAAGGTGTCCATTTTCCTGTGCAGGCAAAATTAATTCGTAACCATACAACAATCAAGGACGGTTCAACGCCGTCCTTTTTTGCTAAATTATTGCCCTAAAAGAATGGATTTGTGTCAATTTCGTGACCAATAGTCGTGAATCCTCCGTGTCCGGGCATAACGCCACAATCCCTATTGAGCGTAAATAACTTTTCCCTTATGCTTTCAATCAACTGCGTATGGTTTCCGCCGGGCAAATCGGTGCGACCAATGCTTCCAGAGAACAATGCATCACCGCACATAACAAAATTCCCACTTTCCGAGTACAATGCCACACTTCCGCGCGAATGTCCAGGAACTTCAAGCACTTTCAGCACCGAATTTCCAAAATGGATTTCATCGCCATCAACTATATTCTGGTCTGGTAACGACTGCTGATTCATACGGAAACCGAACATCGCGGCTTCCCTACCGACATTCTCTATCAAGTCGTTATCCTTGAAATTCGCCAGCACGGGAACCTTGTACTCAGCCTTGAGCCTATCGTTGCCACAAATATGGTCGAGATGTCCGTGAGTATTGATTATGTATTTTATTTTCAAGTGGTTATTGTCAACAAATTGCTTCAATGCCAGCATTTCACGGTCGGAATTTACCGCGCCATCAATAATTACAGCCTCATTGGTTTCGTCTGAAACTATGTAGGCATTTACCCCAAATGCATTGAAAACAAACGAATTAAATTCTATCATATTATTTCTGTTCTGAATTAGCAACTTTTTCGCGCGTATGCTTCCACCGCCTATGCGACCACAGCCAATATTCCGGGCATTCCCTTATATCCTTCTCCAAACGGCTGAAATACAACTTGGTAATCTCGCCCTGACCATACTGCTGCGGATTGTCAACCAATTTCTCGAAAGTCAAAGTATAATGTCCACGCCGTGGCTTCGAAATCTTCATATAGAGCGCAGGAAGATTCATTTTTTTTGCATACGCCTCAGGTCCGTGAATACAAGTGGTGTCGTGATTCAAGAAATCGAGCCAGATTGCGCGTTCAAGGTTCGATGGACTTTGGTCGGCAGCCATAATCACGCCAATCGGCTTTTCGGGCGGAGTTGCAAAAACCGACTTAGTCTGCTGTACAGGCACCATCTTCATTCCAAAACGACTACGGCGAGCGACACCATAACGCTCTGAATATTGATTTGTTAGCGGAAGATACAACGCTACCGTCTGATGCTTGATTGCCATATCGGTTCCCAACATTCCGTATTCCCAGTTCCCATAATGGCTAGTTATAAGCAAAACCGACTGTCCCCGGTCGAAATATTCATTTGGAATATCCGCATTTTCAATGACATAACGCTTTTTTATCTGCTTTTCCGAAATTGTCATTCCCTTGATTGCCTCAAGCGTAACATCCGCCAGATGACGATAGAACTTCTTCGCCAACTGCTTAATTTCCTTTTCTGATTTCTCTGGAAATGAAGATTTTAGATTTCCAAACACGACCTTTTTCCTATATCCTGCAATGTAATAAACAACAAAGTAGAACACATCCGCCCAGAAATACAGCAGGAAAAACGGCGTTATGCGCGAACATAGCACCAGAAAGCGAAACGAAATATATTCGAGCCACTTCGTCATAAAGTCTTCAGCTTCGAGATGGCTTCTGCCGGATTTTCAGCACCAAAGACAGCACTTCCTGCAACAAGCGCATTTGCACCAGCCTTGACAATCTCTCGATGGTTTTGCGTGTCAACGCCTCCGTCAACCTCGATTATGACTTCAGGGTTCACAACATCGGCAATGTTGCGCAACTCTGTGATTTTCTTCAAGCTATTCTTGATAAACGACTGTCCGCCAAATCCCGGATTAACCGACATTATCAGCACCAAGTCTATTTCGGGCAAAATGTCCTCAAGCAACTTAACCGATGTATGCGGATTCACCGAAACACCAGCCTTCATTCCGTGAGCCTTGATCTCCTGCACCGTGCGATGCAAGTGAGTACAAGCCTCGTAATGAACGGTAAGTACATCGGCACCAGCCTTAGCAAACGCCTCGATATAGCGTTCCGGCTGCACAATCATCAGATGCACATCCAAAGGCTTCTGTGCAAGTTTTTTCACACTTTTCACAATCGGCAAACCGAATGAAATGTTCGGCACAAACACGCCGTCCATAATGTCAAGGTGAAACCAGTCGGCCTCACTGGAATTTATCATTTCTATGTCGTCGGCAAGATGATTGAAATCTGCCGAAAGCAATGATGGGGATACGATTATTTTCTTCATAGTTCTATTTTTTTAGGGCACACAGGCTAAAAGGCTCACAGGCTAAAAGACAATTGACTGCTCGACTGTTAGCCGTTAAAACACATTTGCATAATTCTTTACATCGTCGGCTGTAATTTCGTTTCCGCACAAAATCACAAGCCTTTCAATCACATTGCGAAGTTCACGGATATTTCCACGCCAGTTTATCTTTTTCAGTTCCGCAATAGCATCATCAGTAATTTTCTTCACGGGGAAATTCTGCTCCTCGCAGCAAGTCTTGATAAAATCATCAACCAGCAGTGGAATATCATCGATACGCTCGTTCAGGGTAGGCACATGAATCAAAATCACGCTCAAGCGGTGGTACAAGTCCTCGCGGAAATTGTTCTTCTCAATTTCTTCGCGCAAATTCTTGTTGGTTGCTGCCACAACGCGCACATTCACAGTCACATCCCTGTCGCTTCCGATTCGGGTAATCCTATTTTCCTGCAAGGCACGAAGCACCTTTGCCTGAGCTGCAAGGCTCATATCGCCAATCTCGTCAAGGAAAAGCGTACCGCCGTCGGCCTGCTCGAACTTGCCAGCCTTGTCCTTAACGGCACCGGTAAACGAACCCTTAACATGACCAAACAACTCACTCTCAATAAGTTCCGACGGAATAGCAGCGCAGTTAACTTCGACAAACGGAGCCGCAGCACGATTGCTCTTCTCGTGAATCCAGTGCGCCACTGCCTCCTTGCCTGTTCCGTTGCTACCGGTAATCAGCACGCGGGCATCGGTTGGAGCCACACGCTCAATCATTTCCTTAACCTTGAGCATTGCAGGCGTTTCGCCAATCATCTTGTACTTTGTGTTCACCTTTTTCTTCAAGGTTTTGGTTTCGGCAACCAAAGTGGAACGATCGAGCGCATTGCGCAAGGTAACAAGCAACCTGTTCAAGTCAAGCGGCTTCTGAATGTAGTCGAATGCGCCTTTTTTTATCGAATCGACAGCAGTATCAATGTCGCCGTGCCCCGAAATCATCACAATCGGAAGTTCAGGAAAACTGTCGTGCAACTTTGCCAGCACCTCCAAACCGTCCATCTTCGGCATCTTGATGTCGCAGAACACTGCATCAAACTTCGACTCCGAAGCCTTCTTGAAGCCCTGTTCTCCATCTTCAGCCACATCTACCTTATGCCCTTCAAGGCTCAATATGTCGCTCAACGTATTGCGTATGCTACGCTCGTCATCAATAACAAGAATCTTAGCCATTGCTGTAATATTTTAAATAATGTGCAAAGGTAAGATTTTTTAAAGAAAACCACACGTTGAAATCCAGATTATTATTTCAATGAGATTAGCAGTACCAAAAAGTATCTGTTTAATTATAATACTATTGATTTTTTTTGTTGTTTTGCAAACAGACAAAAGATTTAGGTCTTAATTCGTAACTAATTGGAATACAAATATGTTAAAAGGAAAGATTTATATAGGAATAGTAATTGTTGCCTTATTAGCCGCCTCATGCGACAGAAAAGTTGAATACATAAGATACAGCGGACCTACGCAGGGTACAATGTTCAACATAACCTATTGCAGCGACACAAACTACAATACTGAAATAGACAGTCTTCTGCAAACGTTCTGCCGTTCTTTGTCGAATTACGACAGCACCTCGTTAATTTCGCGTATAAACCGCAACGAAACTGATTCACTTGATGCTCTTACCGAAGAGTTCTTCATCGTGTCAAAGGAAGTTTGGACAAATACCGATGGTATTTTCGATGTCACTGTCGCTCCGATTGTTAACGCGTGGGGGTTCGGATGGAAACGCCACGAAACGCACATCCCCGATAGCACAGTAATCGCCTCCCTGCTACAGCACGTCGGAATGGACAAACTTGAAATTGCAAACGGCAGAATCGTAAAGCACGACCCCGACATTCAAATAATCACAAACGCCATAGCACAAGGAATGTCAGTCGATTATGTTTCCGATTTCCTAAAAAGCAAAGGTATCAACAATTTCCTTGTCGAGATTGGTGGCGAAATCTACTGTTCCGGCAAAAACGCTCAAGGTAAAGACTGGAAAATCGGTATTGACAAGCCAATTGAAGGATCTGGATACGATTATCGAGAAAACCAAATTAAAATACACATGTCGGACATGGCTGTAAACACTTCTGGCAACTACCGCAAATTCATAGAAGATGGTGGCAAAAAGTTCGGGCACTCAATAAATCCGACGACAGGCTATCCTGCCGAAAACGAGATGATTAGCGCAACAGTTGCCTATCCCGACTGCATACGTGCCGATGCCTACGCCACCGCATTTATGGTAATGGGCGCCGAAAAAGCAATGGAAATCGTTGAAAGCATCGATGGTATGGAAGCCTATTTCATAGTACACGAAGATGGAGAAACCAAAACCGTGGAATCGAGCGGATTTATGAAATACGAATAAAGGTTGCTGAAGCGAACTGAAACTTTTGAATAAAAATCTCAAAGGCTTTTTCTGCCTTTCCGTCCCAAAAATCAAAAAAGGCTACCTATTGTAGCCTTTTTATTATCATCTAACATATTCCATCACAATACACGCCGCCGACCTTGCATCGTTCAGCACATCGTTGATTGTCATCGGACGCTTGCACGAACCAGCCACGAACAGACCTTTCTCGGCAGTTTCGTTGTCGTTAAGGTGCGGACTTAAAGTCTTTACAAAGCCATATTCTCCATCAATTCCACATTTCTTGCCAAGGTCGCGTGTACCGCACGAAGCCTCCATTCCCACCATAAGCACAAGCAAATCGGTTGTCATCTTCAGCGGAACGCCAAGCAAAGTATCTTCTGCCTTTATCTGTATTTTGCGGTCAAAAGTAGATGATGCCTCAGAGATTCTTCCACGCACATAGCGGATGTCGTACTTTTCCTGCGATTCACGGTAAAGTTCCTCGAAATGCTGTCCCCACATACGCAAATCCATATAGAAAATGTAAATTTCGGCCTCGGGAAGCATCTTCCGCACTTCAATCGCCTGCTTTACAGCCGTCACGCAGCAAACCTTGGAGCAATAGCGGTTGCCCGACTTCTCGTCGCGCGAACCAACGCACTGCAGGAAAACAACGCGCTTCGGCGATTCGTTTATGGAGTTGACAATCTGGTTGTACTTTATCATCCTTTCCATATCGATGGAAGTAACAACGCCCTTGTATATGCCGTAGCCTAGTTCTTCCTTGCGCGTAGCGTCAAAGGTTTGATAACCAGTAGTAATAAGCACTGCATCAACGAAATAGTTCTTTCCCGACTTGTCAACAATCTTCCATTCCGAATCGTTACGCACAATGTCAACTACCTCGGTGTTGAGCATCAACTTGATATTTTCGTTAATCAGCTTTGAATTAAGGCTATCGGCGATTTCCGATGCACTTGAAAAATCGGGGAAAAGATAAGCCTTGTCAAGTATGTTGGATAGAGCCGTCGCCGACTTTTCAAAAAGCAAAACTTCGTTTTCCCTTGCTAGGATTGATGCACTTTCGATACCTGCAGGACCTGCTCCAATAACTGCAATCTTTCTCATATCTAATGTTTTTATTAAACTTTCAAATTCATTGGTTTTTCGGGCGATGGAAGAATTTCACCATTTGCACCACGATATTTTTCGTTCGGCTTGTACGGAATGCCAATCTTGTCAAGCAGATTTTCCACCTGAACCTGATGCAACTGCATTCCGAGTTTCCACGGGTCGTAGCCGAGCAACATTCCAGCCATTTCCTCGTAGGTAAGAACCGGAATACCATAACCGTCCTTGTCGTAGGTCTTGTTTTCCATCTCAGCGATGGTGTATTGCCATTTGTCCATAAACATTGCACATCCGGGACAGTTTGCCACTATGAAATCGGGTTCAAACGGCTCCATCGACTCAAATTTCTTCTTGGTGTTTGCCACCGAATAGCCACGGTTTTCCTGCAACAGATAATGGCGGAATCCGAATCCGCAGCAATGACGACGTTCGGGATAATCAACCACTTCCCCGCCCCATGCTTCAATCATACCGGCGAGAACATACGGAAATTCAGCCTTTCCGATACCCTTTTCGGGGAAAATCTTGGCATAATGACAGCCTATATGCTCCACAACGCGCAAAGGCTTGCCTGTGAAACGGTTCACAAGCTGGTATTTCATCTTTTCCTTCAGCTCGAAGCGATACTTATAAATAATATCCGAAGGATGAGCAATATTTTTAGGAGCCTCAAAATCGCGACCTGTTGCCTCCTTCAAGTACTTGCGGGTCTTTTCGAGCATTTCGGGATGTTCCTTCCACATTTCCACCATCTCGGTAAAGATTCCGAAAGATGTCACGCATGAAGGCACATAGTTCTCGTAACCAGCATCGGTCATCAGCGAAAACAAACGTGCCACAACAGTCATGGTTGTCTCGATCGGAACAATGTCGGAATGGTAGCCGATGCCAGTGCAGGTGTGCTGGTTGGCCTCATCGCGGATATCTTTGCCCAACTCCTCACGCATTATCTTAAGAAATGCAGTTTCGGAACCAGGGAAAAAGGTCTGCCTGATACAACTGCGCTCGTAGAAGAACTTGTCGTCGGCTATTTCCTTCTGGTATTCGTTCCAGTATCTTTTATTTTTTGATTCGTCCATATCTAGAATTTAAATTTTCGTTTTAACCAAATTGCAAAAAATCTATCCTGAATAAAATAAACACTTTTCTCGCAGGATATAATGTCGCGGTCCATAAGTCGTACCATTGCCGACTGCACCGAACTTGCCGACTGTAGGTTGTACCTCTTAACAAACTCTGCCGACTGAATACGGTCTGCAAAACCTTCGGCAGCAATAGCCCTAAGGAGGTTCTGCTGCTTGTCGGGAATATTATACAGCGTAAAGGAATAATACGAATCGTTGTCCTTCAGAATTTTATCCAAGGCCACATCTATCATTTCTTCGCGACATTCGGGCTGCGCCATATAATACATCTCGTGAAACATAAACTGTATGTACCAAGTGTGACCTTCATACATATCATACACGCGCGATACAATGTCCTTTGAAATGCTTTTTCCCGCCTCAGTGAATTTCTTCACAACAAAATCTATGTACTTGTCCTTGTTTATCGGTTCGAGCGAGAGTGTCACCGTGCTGTTGTAGAATGGTCGCGACGGCGAAGAAAACATATTCTGTATCGTATGCCGCTGACTTCCAGAAAAGATATAAATCGCATTCTTCGACTTCTGTATGTATGTGCGCAACAATGCCTCAAGGTTCTTTTCGGGATATTTGGCAATCTGCTGGAATTCGTCGAATGCCACAATGCAAGGACGGTCGGCACTTTCGATGTAACTAAAAATCTCATCCAACGAAACCGACTTATCCCTTATGTCGCCCAATCCGAACGATGAATTTGGCAACCCCTGTTCGTCGTAGCCCATACGGAACTGTATCGACTTGACCGTGCGCATAAAAGCCTCTACTATTTTGCTTCCTTTCGACATCAGCGACTTGCAAACCACATTACCGAAAGTCCACACAAAATCGTTCAAGTCAAGTGTTGAATAAATGTCCACATAAAAGGTGTAAAACTTCTTTGCGATTTCCTTGTTTGCAAAAAGATGCTCTACCAGTCCCGACTTTCCCATACGACGACGCGATATAAGCAAAGTGTTAACCTTACCCTTTGCCGCAGACACTAAGCGCGCCGTTTCATCCTTCCTGTCGCAGAAATATTCTGGACCAGCATAGCCCGATACCAAAAACGGATTATCTATTTCCATACCTAAAATTTTTGCACAAAGATAATCATTCTTTTTTAATCATCGTATTACAATCATTCTTTTTTAATCATTTTATCACAATCATTGTTTTAGAATGATTGTTTTGCAATGATTGAAATTATCAATTATTCATTGTCAATTGTCCATTATCAATTATATTTTCTGCCACAATCTCTGCTATATCCTTGACCTGCAATGTCGTAGCGTGATTAAACGCCTTCTTGCACATAGGACAAGCCGTTGCTATCAAGTCGGGGTTCTTGTACAAAAGACTCTCGACCGCTGCATCGCGGACCTTGGTCTGCTGTTCCATTGTAAGCACAGTGCTTCCAAGATTGAAACCGCAACAGAGGCTCTTTTCCTTCTCGTCCTTCGCCTTCACCAGATTCGAAACCGACTTCAGAACCTCGCGCGGTTCTTCGTAGATTCCGCATCTTCAGGCAAGTTCTTATCGGAGCTGTAAACGACTTCATAGTAAACGGTAGAAGCAATATTACCCGTAAAGGCCAAATCAAGCGTAGCAGTAGTAGTGGTTTTGTCGGAAACAGATACCTCAAGCGCTAACTCCTTGGCACGGGTGGTAAAGGAAGCCACCACTGTCTCCAAATTCATGGCAGGAGTCGTCAAATCAGCAAAAGCCTGATAATAATAGGTTGTTCCCTCTTCCAGGCCAGTCAAAGTAATATTCAAAGCCTTGTTGACAACGATGTCAGCCGTGCCCTTAACCGTTTTGGCATCAGACATATCAGCCTTGGTAGCATACCTGATACCATAGCTGCCTATCTCTATCTCACCGTCAGAAGTCACTGTGACGGGAATTGTTGCAGTTGTAAAGTCAGCCTGCGCGGCACCTGCCGATATCTCAGCAGTAACAAGAGGCTTACCCCAGACAGGACGGATCAACAGCTTGTCGGTCATTTCCACACGCTTTAATTCATGTCCGGAATCATTCACTTGTAAACCCCATGCCATA
>CACWOG010000064.1 GCA_902762455.1 uncultured Bacteroidia bacterium
AAGATTGTCAAAAGACCCATCTTTTTGTGATGATGAATATTCTAGAATCTTATGCAATCTCAGATCTTTGCGTTTCGCTTGTTCCGACTCATTGATTTTGTGGCACAAGTTCCTAAAGAAAACCCTAGAGTCAATGCCTTTTGAATTTGCTGCATTCGGTAGTGCAAGAACAGAATATGCTTCTTCTTCAATGTGTTGAAAAGAATCAAAAGAAATACCATCTTTTTTCATTATTCTTTCACAGCAAGTAACTGAGATTTGTCCAGCAACAAGAGGATACACTTTTTTGTCGTATTGTATATCATCCACTTTGTAAACCATTCGAGAACCATCTAAAAAGTAATGAAATAGTGGAGGAAATTGTTTTGATTGCATTGCAAGAGCTGTCATATCCCTGGACTTGGGAATATCTTGACTTTCGGCATATTTTTGGGGAGTAATAGGCAAATCCTGTTCTTCGTATGGTATACGCATTTGTGGTTCATTATCATATCCATATTTGAAAGAACCGAAAGCTTTGCCATCTGTTTCTTTTGCAATGTATTTTATTAGTTCGCCCATATAGGTGTTTTGCGATTCTTTTCTCTCCGCCGACTCCCCACTACGGTAACTACAAAAAAGAAAAACGTGGGAATCTTGTTACTCGCTCCCACGAACCACGGCTCTCGCATTGCCTTCATCTGTAAGATTGAGCAACGCGAAGCCCACGCTGTGATATTATTGACAAATATACCAATATACACTAACGCAGACATTCACCGTTGCTTTTTCTTTGACAATGGTTATCAAAAGTTGCGAAGTTTTGAATCGTCAAAGGAAAACGTCAGTAAACGTCTTTCTATATGTCTGTCTTGCATTCTACGCCATACAAACGGCATCGAATGTTCGACACTGCAAAAGTAAGATATTTTTGGATTGGGAGAAGAAAAATGTTGGAATTTCTAATATTGCAATGGAATTAGATACGCACTACGCACCCAATTCCTATCTTGAGCAATACCTATATATTAATATAGCAATCCGAACATCCACAGCGGAATCCTGTTCTTGTGCCCAATCTCGGTGTCGTCAACGGCAAGGAAACTGTCGGGTTCGTCCTTTATCTGCTCGAAAGTCTTGCCCATACCGCCGACCTCAAACAAATATCTGCCATCGACAAGGAAATCGCCCTTTGCCGGATACGCAACAGGAAGCACCTGCCGAACCTGATTGAAGAAAAAAGTCTCCCTTATGGTGCCGATTTCCGTCTTGGCACCAAGCGCATACATCAAGTTGGTATTGTCAATTAGAATCTTTTCCGGCCGCGCCAATGTCTTCAGGCTCTTGGTGTTGTCGGTAAGCAACGCTATAAGTCCAGCCCGCTGCAAGGCATACAGCATCTTCAGACCCTGATTCCTATCGGTTTCCAACTGCCCGTACAACTTGCTCATTGTCGGCACCTGCGGAACATGTTCGGCAAGCACCATCAACATTTTCCGCGTCTTGTTTATTGTCGATACGCTCACATCGTCAATCTTGGGATAATCCATTTCGAGCACCCGACTGGCAACATGCTGCAACCGCAATTCAAAACCGCGCGACACTTCCTTATAGAACGGATAATAGCCGTGCCTCAAATACGCATCGAAAAGTGGCATTATGCTCGGAATCTTTTCCTTCACCGACATTGCTATCTGTACGTGCCTTGTCAGCAGGTCGTCCCACGAGACCGCAGGAATATCGGCAACACCTTCATAGCTAAGGAATTCCCGAAACGACAATCCCGGCAAGGTGTAATCAATAAGTCGCCGTGACAAATCGCCCTGCGCAGTTTCGAGCAACAGCATCGACGAACCAGTGTATGCAATATGCAGGTCGGGATAGCCGTCGTAGAGGTTTTTAAGGATTGTCTGCCACGAATCGTAATGATGCACCTCGTCAACAAACAGATACCTGACACCCTGCGCATACAAGTACGAAACAAGCTCCTCCAACCTATGCGATGCAAACCAGAAGTCGTCTAGCGAAACATAAAAGGCATCATCGGGATTTGCAAACGATTCCTTTATATGTTGAAGCATCAAGGTGGTCTTTCCAACACCCCGCTGACCTTTTATCCCAATCAGGCGGTCTCTCCAGTCGATTTCGTTGAACAAATACCGATGAAACGACCCGTCAACAAATGCGAGCCTGTTTTGATAAATCTGCATTAAAATTTGAACATCATTCGATTCCATAGCCAAAATATTTTTATATGCCACAAAGGTAATACTTTATTTTTAATCCGCAACAAAAAAAGTGTTTCCAAACACTAATTTTTATCACTTTTTAATGTTTACAAACACTAAAAACCAAATATCACAATCGTAATAAACAAAAAAATGTTTACATACACTAAATTATGACATATTTTAATGTTTACAAACACTAAATTAGCATTAGACGTTGCACGCAACGTCTCTACAATTATAAAAACATTCATTAATATCGTCGCGGCACACCACAATACAACAATAATTACAGTCGCGGCACGCCACGACGCAACAATTGTACAGACGCAAAATTTTGCGTCTCAAAAAGAAATCCAACACTTCAAAAATTTCCATAAAAATTTTTATTGCCTATTAATAAATTATATTTATATTCGCATTCTTGTCAAGCCAACCATGAGTGATGGTTGGTTGACACTTGTAAAGACATTAATGCACTGATAGTCAGAAAACAGAACTATTGAAAAACAAATACTAACAGAAAAATGAGCGACGCATTATACAACATTGAATACGGTCTGTTCGTAATCACCGCCCGCGAAGGAGAAAAGGACAACGGCTGCATAAGCAACTCGGTGATACAGGTTTCGAGTGGCACACCTCAGACCATCGCCGTAAGCATGAACAAAAAGAACTTCACCCACAACATGATTGTCAGGACCAACCTTCTGAATGTCTCAATCCTGACAAAGGAAGTTCCAATGAATGTAATAAGCCACTTCGGATTCCAGAGTGGTCGCGATGTGAACAAGTTCGAGAAATGTGATGCCGTTCAACGTAGCGAAAACGGACTTTACTACATTCCCAAATACACAAACGCTTTCATTTCTGGCGCAGTAAAAAATGTAGTTGACTGCGGTACTCACAGCATTTTCATTGCCGAAATTACCGAAAAGCAGGTTTTGTCGGATGTAGAATCGGTTACCTACTCCTACTATCAGAAGAACATCAAGCCGAAGCCAGAGCCATCGGTAAAGGTTGGCTGGAGATGCAAGGTGTGCGGATATGTTTATGAAGGCGAGGAACTTCCTGCCGATTTCGTATGCCCATGGTGCAAGCACGGTGCTGCCGACTTCGAAAAAATAACAATTGAATAAGAGTAATTTGTCAAACAATTAAAATAGAAAGGAAAATATCATGAACAAAAAAGTTTCAGAATTAATCAACACACAGATAAACAAGGAATTGTACTCTGGTTATCTTTACCTTGACATGTCGAACTTCTTCGAATCGAAGGGACTTGCTGGTTTCGCAAACTGGTACAAGGTTCAGGCTCAGGAAGAACGCGACCACGCAATGTTGTTCTACCAGTACCTCCAGAACAATGGCGAAAAGGTTACATTGCTTGCAATTGACCAGCCAGACAAGAAGTACAAGACTTTCATGGACCCGCTGAAGGCTGCTTTGGAACACGAAAAGTATGTTACCTCGCTCATCGACAACATCTACGGTGAAGCAGCAAAGGCAAAGGACTACAGGACAATGGAACTTCTCCAGTGGTTCATCAAGGAACAGGGCGAAGAAGAAAAGAATGCCAACGACCTCATCAGCAAGATGGAACTCTTTGGTGGCGACGCTCGCGCATTGTATATGCTCGACCAGGAACTCGCTGGCAGAACCTACAACACTCCATCATTAGTTCTCGACTAAAACAGCAGGAAATGATTTTCAACATAGCAATACCCACAAGGGAAGGCGATATGGTTGACGAGCATTTCGGTCACTGCGAATATTTCACAATATTTAAGGTTGACGACGAAACAAAGACCATAATCAGCAAAGAAAAGTTGGATTCGCCCGAAGGCTGCGGATGCAAGTCGAACATTATCCACACATTCCTTGAGAAGGAAGTAGATGTGATGCTAGCCGGCGGAATCGGCGGAGGCGCTGTAGCAATGCTCGAATCGTACGGAATCGGCGTTTTCAACGGATGCAGCGGTCCGACAAGCGAAGTCGTACTCAACTTCCTCAACGGTAAAATTTACGCGCAAGGTGAATGTTGCAGCCACCACCACGACGGTTGTGAACACAGCTGCGACCACCACCATTGCAATTAAAAACGATTTAACTAATAAAAAACAAATAGACGATGAAGAAAAAATTTGTATGCCCGGTTTGTGGTTACGTTTACGAAGGCGAAAGCATGCCTGAAGATTTCAAATGCCCAGTTTGCAAGGTTCCAGGAAGCAAATTCAAGGAAATGCAGGAAGACGCTCCTTTGGCAGCAGAACACGTATTTGGCGTTGGTATGAACTTGGACGCTTGCTCACCAGAGGACAAGCAATATATTATCGAACAGTTGAAGGCTAACTTCACAGGCGAATGCTCTGAAGTAGGTATGTACCTCTGCATGGCAAGAATCGCACACCGCGAAGGTTATCCGGAAATCGGCCTTTACTGGGAAAAGGCAGCTTTCGAAGAGGCAGAACATGCAGCTAAGTTTGCAGAACTCCTCGGTTCGGAATGCGATCCTAACATGACCGCTTCAACTGAAAAGAACCTGAAGTGGAGAATTGACTGCGAATTTGGTGCAACCGCTGGTAAGTTCGAATTAGCAAAGTGCGCAAAGAAGAACAACCTCGATGCAATCCACGACACAGTTCACGAAATGGCTCGCGACGAAGCTCGTCACGGCAAGGCTTTCGAAGGTCTCTACAACAGATACTTCAAGAAATAAGCGAATACGCATCAAGCAAAAAAATGCGGGCAAAATTGTCCGCATTTTTTTGTGTAACAATATCAGATACTACTCTTTCACAAACTTAACAATACTTCCATTGCTACGCAGAACATACATTCCCGCAGGAAGATTTTCTACGTCAACGACATCGCCATTATATGTGAAAGTTGCAACCATAGTCCCGACAATGCTGTAAATCTCAACAGTTTCCCCAGATTCTATACCAGTAATATAAAGTTGCGACGAAACTGGATTCGGATACACACCAATAGTTTCAGCAGAAATCATATCCACAGCATCGTCATCATCGCCGCCTTCCTCTTCGACCAACGGCAGCACAGCTTTTATCATCCACGCTCCGTAAGTCTGCTGAGTCCAAGTTCCATTAGGATTCCACCAAGAACCATTTTCATAACCTGCGCCATTGAATGTGGACGCAACGGCCGGATATTCGCTTTCGCAACTCAAAATTATCCACAAAGGCATTTCTGTATCAATGTCAAGCGTATCGAAACCGAAGTTCAACCAGCCTGAAGCATATTGTTCAACAGTTAGCGAATCCTCCAGAATCTTTTCCTCTGGCAAGGTATCTGTTCCCTGATATACACTAAGTTTGTACTCTCCGTAGGAATATTCGCCATCGACAAAGAACATTACATCGGCAAGTTGCGGACGCGATGCAAGGTGCTGAGGAAGAAGCAATATCCCCCACTCCACATTCTGCTGGCGGTATCCGAGCGAAACGTTGTAAACACCATTGTCGTAGTTGAGCGTATCGCTGTCAACCGACTTAAAGATAGCAGTCAAAGAAACATCCTCAGTCATAGTAACCTGACGCGGATTTGCCGTTTCTCCGTCGTTCCATTTTTCGAATCTGAAACACGGATGTGCAGTCGCCCTAACATCAACTACGCTTCCCTCCTCGTACCTGCCAGAACCAGAAACCTTACCCATAACCTCATCATTACTAGCGACATCAAGGGTATAAACCTCGCTATATTCAAGACCGAAGCGTATGTTGCTACGATATTCCAAAACATTTCCATTAATATTTTCAACATTTTCCAAATCGTATGCGCCAATATTACTCATTGCAATAACCGAATTGCCAAGAATGCTACCCGAGCAAGCAAAATGTCTTTCGGAATGAGATGTTCCTGTATTGTCAAGCCAAGCGACAACAAGGTTGCTAGTACCATCGTATTCGAACGGCTGGTCAAGAATCAGAGTAACCCAACCAGAATTGGCAGGAATCGTAATTTCTCCGCCATATACCTGAGAAACAGTTCCTTGTTCCGAATCTACTTCAAGCTCCAGAACATCTACCCAATTGTCGTATTCGAACTCGAAAGTACCGACATTGCCCATATAAACCTTAATGTTCCTTACCGCATCGGTAGTCGCATTTGTTACACAATTGAACGACAGCGAATATATTGTCCTTGCACCACCCATTTCGACAGAATTGAAAATCTGCTGCGAATAATTATATTTTCCTGCTGTATTTACAGGAAGCGCCTCGCGAATGAGGTTTCCAGTTCCTACCTGCAAGTAAGAATCTGTCATAAGAGTATCGACATCAATGGCAGGCGGTTCAACATATTGAAGACCAAAACGGACATTACTGCGCCTGCTAAGTAGCTCTCCGTTAAATGACCCTAGATCATATCCAACATTTTCATCATTATAATATCTAATGGCCGACTGATATTCCGACTCGGAACACAAAAACTTAACTTCTCCATCAACATAAGTTCCTGTGTTATCCCTCACTGCAACAGCAAGATTATCGGTTCCGTTGTAGTGGAATGGTGCGCGCAAAATAAATGTAACCCAGCCATTTTCCTCGTCAAATAGAATGTTGCTTGTGCAAACATTATACATATTGGACAGTGCTACCCAGTCGCTTTCATAATCAAATTCGTACTTGTCGGTATGCCCCATATACAGTTTAGCATTTCTCAAGACCTCGCCGTATGTATTTTCGGTATAGTTGAACGATACCGTATAAATGTCGCGCTCGCCGCCCATTTCCCACGAAGCAAACAACTGCTGCGAATACGAATACCCATAATAGGTGTTCAACGGCAATGACAACGTTTCTGTCGTACCTGTTCCAACTTGCAGATATTCTGAGGTTTCAATCGTATCAACAATATGCGTAGGCGGCTCTGCATATTCCAGACCAAAGCGAATATTGTTGCGGTAGTAGCAAAGGCTCTTATACGAAGCAGAATACGGATTGTTTATTGAACACGAATAATCGCTCGATACCGCTGTGGATCTGCTGAGCAAAGCATCGGAACATAAAAATGCAACGGGCGATGCCGAAACATTACTATTATCAACCACTGCAACCACAAGATTATCAGTTCCGTTATATACAAACGGTGTATTAAGTACAACTGTTGCCCAACCACTTTCGGCATCAAAAATCATCCTGCCCGAATAAACTTTTGTCAACTCATCATCATCAATAAAGTCTTCTCCTGTAAAATCGAACTCATCCTTTTGCGTATGAGCAAGATAAACCTTAACATTTCTCGTCAGTTCATTGTCGGTATTGCCAGAATAATTGAAGGCAAGCGTATAAATCGTTCGGCTGCCCCCCATTTCCTCGGCTGTGAAAATCTGCTGCGAATAAGACCACGAAATTTCGGTTCTGACTGGCAAAATATCAGCAGTCAGCAAAGTGCCAGTACCTACCTGCAGGTAAGCTGCTGTTTCAACAGTGTCAACTTCCTGATGAGCAGGCTCTACATACTCAAGACCAAACCTAATGTTGCTACGTAAATGATACATAGCAAGCCCGTAATATTCCATATTACCATATATGGGAGCCTCATAACCAGAATAAGCAAGCACTCTATTCTTTTCCACATTGGAGCAAGCGAACTGAACCGAATTTCCAACCGAAGCGGCAGTCACATCAACAACCGTAAGCATCAGGTTGTCTGCACCATTGTAGTGGAACGGAGCATTCAGCACGATTGTTGCCCAACCATTTTCCGACTCCAGCCTAAACTGACCGGAATAAACCTTTGTCATTTCACTCCAATTAACAATATCGTCACTAGAATCGTATTCCTGCATATCAGTATGGCCAAGATATACTTTCAAATTGCGTGAAATATCTCCATTTGTATTTTCCAAGTAGTTGAACGACAAACTGTAAATAGTTCTTTCGCCTCCCATTTCGCGGGCATCGAAAATCTGCTGCGAAATCGACCAGGTTTCGCCAGTATTCACCGGAAGCATATTTTGAGCATTAGCCGTACCAACTTGAAGATAAGAGGAAGTTTCTTCCACATCAACGGCTGGAAGTACCGGAGCTATTTGCTCGACACCAAATCTCACATTGCTACGAATATACATCCGTACCCCATATAAGAACGAGTTGGCAATATTAATATAATCAGATTCAGATATAGAAACCGAAAGCGACTCTTCCGACTCGGAGCAATTGAAAAGTCTTTCGGCGTCACTTGTACCGGAATTATCGAAAACGGCAAGCATAAGATTGCTTGTTCCGTCATACACGAAAGGAGTTTCGAGAACTATAGTTGCCCACGAGGCCTCAGCGGGAATTGTCATAATTCCAGAAAAGACCTTTGTCATATTAGACAGTGGCATGAAATCATAATAACTTGAGAATAAAGATTTTTCTGTATTTGCCATATATATCTTCACATACCGCTGAACCTCTTCTGTCTCGTTGCCCGAATAGTCGAACGACAGCGAATATATGGTTTTCGCGCCTCCCATCTCATTCGACAGGAAAATCTGCTGCGTATAACTGTAATTGCTTGAAGCCTGCAAAGGTAACGCTTGCATTGAGGCGCCAGTTCCAACCTGTCTGTACGAATCCGTTTCAACCACATCGAGTATTTCTTCGTATTCCTTCAAGCAAATGTCGTCGAGCAAAAAGCCGTAACCCCATTTAGGAATGCCCACAAATGCTATCTGGAAATTTTCAGGCAAATCGGAAACGACGAACAGAATTCTCTTTTTTGACCAACTGTCGTGGTAATCTGCCACATATTCCAGTTCTGTTTCATCAGAACCATTAACCAGACAGACCTTCATTTGGTCGTGGTCGCCCCCCCAATCGGGATTGGCGTAGAAGAATGACAATTCGAGCGTATCGATGTCGGTTGGACGCACAAATAGCGGAGAAAGGAGCATTGCCGTATCACCATAGCGTTCGTTATTGTAGATTAAAGCATTATACGAACCATCGTGAGCATTTGTAAACGAACTTTCATTCGTACCACCAGTCCCAATTATCCACTCTGCACTTCCAGATACAACGCTGGTTGTCCAGCCATTAGTTTCAAAACTTCCACTCTCGAACCCTTCACTCCACGGATAGGTACTTATCTGGGCGAAAGCACATTGTACCATCAATAGCAGTACTGGTATTATTACCAAAACTCTTTTCATTTTCAAACTCAATTAAAATTACCTCGCAAAATTAACAAAAAAAATGTGAATGCAGGACAATTGATTTACGATTGTTAATTTTTGAACATAGAACCATCGCAAAGCATTGCGATGCTACAAGTATTTTTGGTGTATTTTTTTTCTTGAATCATTGAATTTAAATCAGCAAAGCTAATTTTAACCCAGAAACGGCTTTTAGCCATTCAAACCCAGAAACGGCTTTAGCCATTCAAACCTAGAAACGGCGTAGCCATTCAAACCCAGAAACGGCGTAGCCATTCAAACCCAGAAACGGCGTAGCCATTCAAACCCAGAAACGGCGTAGCCATTCAAACCCAGAAACTTAGAAACAGCGAAGCGTA
>CACWOG010000065.1 GCA_902762455.1 uncultured Bacteroidia bacterium
TTGGGTGACATTTTGGGTGACATTTTGGGTGACATTTTGGGTGACATTTTTTCGGAATATTATCACTCTAAAGTCTTCATCTTGAATAAATTCTGGAGTCTTTAGGCCTGCATTTTCGCATGATGAAATAATGTCGGTAGTGCCAGTTCCCATTCGTTCGATGTATCCTGCCAGGTATATTGGGTTCGCCAATATGGGATTTGTAGGAATTGACGAGTGGATTTGTTTCAATTTTGCAGGAGTTAAGCCGTATGGTAATACGCCAGGATTCCAAACTTCCAATCTGTCGCGGAAAAGCATTATTTGTACACTTCCGTTGCTTGTATAGTCGCGATGTGTTACGGCATTTACTATTGCCTCGGTTACTGCTTCAATTGGAATTTCGTACACTACATCTGTAGATGCGGAAGATGTTCTTGCTTCTACTCGTGCGTCAATGTGCGACATGACAAATCCAACTGCTTGGTCTATCATTTCAAAAAGACTTCCGTGGAATACTTGGTGTGACAGTATGGGTTTTGTCATTTCTGTGGAAGGAAACATAGCGCATTTGACTTCTGATGTTATGAAGAATTTTTGTGGATTCTGGGCAAATAGCAACAACGCTGCATTTGTCAGCATACCGGATGTTGTCATAAGGTCGAGGTGGGCTAATATCTGCGGAATGTTTTCTGTTGAGAATGGAATCGGGAAGTTTCGTTTCGCCTTGGCTAGCGATACGAATGTGTTTACCTTTTCGGGGTCGATGTCGTCCAGTGTTGCTTGTCTGTTTATTGTCGCGTCAAATGGCAATAGCCTTAGGTATTCCTTTTCTTCGAGGTATCTTACGAGAGAGGCATATACAGCGCTGCGCAATTCGTCGTAGGTCGAGAATTCTTTTCTAACGACATCGCGTTCTGCTTTGCGTATAAGGGCTTGTTCCTTTTCATTCCTTTTTTCTGCTTTCTTTATGTATATCATACGATGGCGGCGGTTTATAGTTGCTGCATCGTATTCTCGTTCGGTAGGAGATACGCCTTCCTCGTCTTCGTATCCGTATTGTTCGCCGAATATTCCAATGTATATGTCGCATTGAGCGGCTTCTGTGAGATATGCTTGCTGTGCATTGTTGTCAAATGCCGGCAGTTCCTCAAAGATGAATGGATGAAAGAATTGTCCTAGCATAAAGTCCTCGCGGAGGTATCGGAAAAGATTCTTGCGTTCTTCCTGAAATTCGCGTTGGACACTACTGATAAAAACCTTTATGTCGGCCATTTCAAAATGATGTTTAGTTTTTGCAAAAATAAATTAAATAAAAATAAACAAAAAATATTTTGAAAATAAATATGTAAAAATTATGATTTTTATATGATTACATAAATCTTTGGTTATTAGGGTCTTATTGTAGTGTTTTGGGTGACATTTTGGGTGACATTTTGGGTGACATTTTGGGTGACATTTTGGGTGACATTTTGCCATAAAAAAAATCACGGTAGCCACCGTGATTTTTTTTGTGAAATCTTCAAATTTTCAAATCTTCAAATCCTCGAATTACTTTATCGCATCCTCGATGCTAATGCGTTCGCCAGTAATCACATCAACAAGCACATACTTAATGTTGCCCATGCCAAGTTGGTGAGCATATTGTACCTGTCCGTAACCACTTATGCCGTTCACATCCTTGAATGCATCGTCGCTACCGTATTTTGCTGCGGTAAGCTGGTGGCATGCCATTTCAATTGCAACAATGTCGGTAGAAGCCACTGCGCCAACTTTTTCCATAAATGGGGCGGGAGCCTTAGATGAACAGTCGCAAGTCTTTGATATGTTGTCCATTACATTGATGTAAACCATAGGTTTTGCTTCGCTGAGTACTTTTGCGTATTCTACAAGGCGTTCAAGAAATATGTTTTCTTCGATTTCTCTCCAGTCGGGCTTGAAAATCTTAAGTGGGCATTCGGCAATGCATTTTGCGCAACCGATGCACTTTGTAGTATCGATTACGGGACCATTTTCTGTAATTGTTATTGCCTGCGCAGGACACTGGCTAACACAGCGTTGGCAGTTTACGCAAGCCTCTGGGTCGGCCGTTGTAGGGAAGTTTGTGGCGTGCATAGCCATTTTTCCACCGGGAGAGGCAAGTCCCATCGATACATTCTTTATTGCACCGCCGAAACCAGCTGAGCCGTGTCCCTTGAAGTGCGAGTAGATGATGTAGTTATCGTAATTGTTGAAATGGCTGCCGGTCTTTACTTTTGTGTAGTGCTTCAGACCTTCGGCTGGAATCTCGGTTTCTCCTTCGTTGTCAAGGATGTCGATGGGAGCGAAGGTAAATCCGTGTTCCTTTGCCAGTGCGATGTGCGAGTCGGTGTAGCGACGCTTGCCGACATATAATACATTGGTTTCTACAAAAGTCGGGTTGACCTTTTCAACCAACGGTCTCAACAGTTCGGGATTCAGGAAGTTCTGGTTGCCTTCTTCTCCGAAATGTACTTTAAGACCGATTTTGCCTTCCTGCTTCACGCCTAGTGCTTCGTATAGCTTAAGAATGTTTTCGGGGGTAATATCCTTGCAGAAATAGACTATTGACTCGTCTGCTGCTGTTTCAATTTTTGGTTTCTGCTCCTTGCACGAAACTAAGGCAAGGGCGATTACTGCTAATGCTAAAAATCTGAATTTCATGTAATTATTTGTTATTGTTAATAATAGGTTCTGTGTCGTTTTCGAGGAATTCTTTTATTGTGCTTTCCTCCAGTCCCCACAGGTCAAACGATTTTACTATGCTGTCGTCTTGGGTTAATATAAATGTGGGGAACTCTCCGTCAACTATGTTAAGCGATATTATTGGGTCAATTTCGCGGTACTCGAATCCGTATGCTTCGGTTCCCTTGATGAAATCGTAGGTGCTTAATGGAGGAAAATTGCCGAATATCAGTACTTTGCACCTATTTCTATCCAACCTGTTTTCGCGGAAGAACATCGACATTCTTTTTGCACCTTCTCTACAGAACTTGCAGCCTGCGTGGGCAAACATAAGTATGTTGCGTCCAGTAAGTTCCAAAGGTTTGTCTTCGGCAACGAAGGTTGTTGAGTCGTATTCGTAGTTTGGACGTATAATTGGGTAGCATTTGTAGAATGTGCTGTCAGCCAAAGCCTTTTCGAATATTGGCGTGTTTATGTTTCTGTCGCTTGAATAAATTTTGTTGTATAGTACTTCGGGAGGAGCGACAAAGAATGGTACTGCTGCTACTATTATGACAATCAATGGTTTCACTATCTTTTCGAACCTGAAATTCCAGTTTTCTTGATTTCTAACGACAAGGAGAAGTGCCATTATCACGAAGTTCTTTATCATCGACTGCAACGGGTTGAGTTCCACGAAGTCGCCCATACAGTGGCAGTTGGCATCACCGCGTAGCTGTGCGAAGATTAGGAAAACGGTAAAACCGAGAAGTGACAGTTGCATAAGCCACCAAGTCAGTCTGTACCACCATTTTAACGCGAGGCAAAGTCCTGCGCACATCTCAAATGCGATTAGACAGCGGGCAAACAAGGTACAGAGCGTATAGTTGAATATTCCGTAGCTGTAAATGTAAAGTTCAAACTCCTTGATTGTGAATATTTTAAGAATTGCCGATGCAATGAAGAAGAGTCCTATGGCAACGCTTATGATAGTGAATATTATCTTTTTTGCTTTCATTATTATGGTAAATATCGCGCACAAAAGTAATTCATATTAGCGTATTCAACAAAAAAACTTGTTAACTTTGCGCCGATTTGGGTTTGTTCTATGCAGAATGTATCTGAAATAGTTGTCAATGCAAATGGCGACAGGCATCGTAAAATGCTTGATTTAGGCGTGTGTGCCTTCGTTTTTGTGTTTGCTATTTTGCTGTATGCCAATACTTTTCGTCACGGCTGGGTACTTGATGACAGTTTTCTGTTCAAGGACAACAAGTTCGTTACGGCAGGAGTTTCGGGGTGGAAGGACATTATGATGAACCATTCGCAGGCAGGTGCCGAATTTCTGCCCGAAACATTCCAGTATCGTCCTGTGTCACAGTTGCTTTTCGCGTTGGAGTGGGAGATTTCTCCTGACAACACCACTTTCTACCATATTATGAATGTGCTGTGGAATGCGGTCTGCAGTGTGTTGCTTTTTGTACTTCTGCGAATGATGTTCAAGCGGAGGTCGTGGATATTTCCCTTGCTTATAACCTTGATTTTCACTGCAAATCCAATGCATACCGAGGTTGTTGCCAATATCAAGAGCCGAGACGAATTGTGCTACTTCCTTTTCCTTCTGTTAGCAATGGTTTCTGCACTGAAATATTTTGAGAACGGACGGAAAATCAATCTGTTGTGGATGTTTTTGACTTATACGCTTTCGTTCTTCTCGAAGGAAAGCGCGATTACTGCACTTGTCGCAATTCCGCTTGTTGTGTACTTTTTTGGTGAAAATAAGCACGTTGAAGTTGTTAAAACTGCCGCAAAACCCAAAGGAAAAAAGCACGAAAAGACAAAATCTACTGTATTCGTAAACTTGAAGCCTTACATTAATATAGTTGCTGTTTTACTTTTATCTACAGGCGTTTATCTTGGAATGAGATATGCTGTTTTGTCGGTATGGCACGACTACCATAGTTCGTATGTGACTCTTATGCAGAACTACCTTGCCGACCAGCCTCTGGATATTCGTATTGGCAGTGCGGTGTGGCTGATGGGAAAATATCTGTTGCTTGCCTTTGTCCCATATATGCAGTCGTGCGACTATTCGTTTGCCGAACTGCCGTATGTCGGGCTTTTGGACTGGCGTTTTTTACTTGTATTTTTGCTTTATGTGGCAATGCTTATCTATGTTATTTATAGTTTGTTAGTAAGGAAGGAAAAGAGTGTTTTCGTGTTCTGTATTCTCTTCTGGGTAGCGACGATGAGCATTTATTCCAATACCGTTTATCTTATAGGTTCGTCGTTTGCCGATAGGTTTCTGTTTGTGCCTGTCTTGGCGTCGGCTATAGTTTTTGTGGAGGCATTGGCGAAGTTGCTGAAAGTCGATGTGGCAGAATTAGGAAAAGGAGCGAAGACGGTGACTATGATTGCGTTATGCTTGGTTGCCGTATGTCTGTTCTCGACAAAAACAGTCCTTCGTGCTGCCGACTGGAAAGACCCGTACACGCTCTATAAAGCTGATTCTCCGAAAGTTCCCGGCAGTGCGCGAATAAAATTCTATTTGGGCGATGCTGTCCGCGATGAAGCGTTGCGGTCGGAAGGTGTTGATTCTGTCGCATTTTTCGACAATATGAATAGGGCGATGGAAGTTTATCGTGAAGCAACTGTTATAAATCCAGACTATAGCGAGTGCTACGAAAGGCTTGGTTTCTGCTACCTGCGACTCAGTCATTATTATCCCGACAGGCATTATTCCGATTCTTCAATTTTTTATTTAGATAAATCCATTGAATTGTTTCCGTATGATGGACTTGCGTATTACAACAGAGCGGAAGTTGCATACGATAAGGGCGACTATCAGAAGGCAAAGGACTGCTATTCGGAAGTGCTGAATTTGGGCGGAAACATATATGATTCGTATTTCAAGGTTGGAAATTCCTATTACGAACTGGGCATCTACGATACCGCTATGATGTATTACATTCAGGAGATTGAGCGTGATTCCACCCGTCCCGAAATTTACTACAACCTTGGTTTCTGCTATTCGGAAGCGTCTAAGAGTGAGCTATATAGCGCGGAAGACCGAGTGCGTTGCATCGAGGAGTCGATTAAGATGTACGACAAGGCTATTGAAAAGTTCCCGAATTTGTTTGTGGCTTATTCGGGCAAGTTGAAGTCGCTTGTTGCGCTTGGCAGGTGGGGCGATGTCGTTGAGTGCGGACGGAAAGCGATAGAAGTGAATCCTAATCACGATGACGGATATTTTTATACGGCTGTGGCTATGTGTCAATTGAATAGGTACGACGAGGCGGAGGAATACTTTAACAGAGCGTTGGAGCGCAATCCGAGCAATTATGTCGCCTATTTCAATCAGGCGTATGTGTATAGTCTGCGTGGCGATTTACGGACGGCGGAGAGGATGCAGCAACGTGGTGAACAATTACAGATGCAACAAAACGGTAGCGGCAAATGAAACTATTGGCAACCATATTGTTAGGCTTGGCTTTTGTGGCATTCTTCTGCTTTATGATATGCAAGTTGAAGGTGTTTAGGAGGTTGGGTCTGTCGTCAAGGTGGCTGTTGCTTCTGTTTGCGACAAAATTGGTGGCTGTGTTTGCGTTGGTGGGTGTCTATCGGATTGCTTATCATGACTATCAGAAATCGGATTTGTTTAACTATTATCGCGACGGGTTGGCATTGTATTCTGCTGTAGAGGAGAATCCTGCCGACTATTTCAAGATGGTTTCGGGCATTTGCGCAGACGAGCCGCAGCTCGAATGTTATTACGATAAGACAGATTTCTGGTACAAGGCGTGGAATTATGGCCTTCTGAACGACAACCGTACAATAATACGCTACAATGCAATTCTCGACCTATTTACGCAGGGAAATTTTTGGCTTAACTTGATAATCAGTGCGTTTGTGGCTTTCTGCGGTGCGTATTTCCTTGCGTTGGCGATGCTTGGCTTTTGCGGAAAGCGTTGGATAGCAGTGGTTTCGGCGTTTCTTGTGCCAAGCGTGGCGTTCTGGTCGTCGGGGATGATGAAGGAATGCCTTGTGATGTTTTCCGTCGGGTTGCTGATGTTCTCGTGGACAGCCTTGTGTCGAAAGTTTGGAGTGCTTAAATTGCTGGTAGTGATAGCTTCCGCGTACTTTCTTTTTCTTGCAAAATTTTATGTTCTGCTGGCGATGTTGCCGGGAATGGTTATGTTTGCCTTGCCTTCGAAGTTGGGTGCGAAGAAGTTGCTTGTTTCTTCGGTTGCAGTGTTTGCCGTGGTTGTAACCTTGTTTTTCTTTAGCGGGAGTGTTTTTGGCTACGATTTGGTCGATACGATTGTGATGAAGCAGCACGATTTTGTAAATATGGTGAACACTGAAGCAAATTATTCGGGCAGTAATATAGAAATCAAGGAGTTGGAGCCAACAATTCTGGGTTTTGCCTCGTGTTTGGTGCCTGCGTACATAAATACGCTTTTCCGTCCGTTTGTCACCGAGGCCGATTCGTTCATAAAACTGGTTTGCTGTGCCGAAAATCTGTTGTTCCTGTTGCTGTTTTTGTATATGTGTATTAGGTTTAAACCGATTGATAATAATCAGTTTAGGTTTATTTTGTTCACTCTTTGCTTTATGCTTGTGCTTTACGCCTTAATCGGAATGACAACTCCGAATCTTGGGGCATTGGTGAGGTACAAAATTCCTGTTATGCCGTTCCTGCTCTGCTCGATGTTAACAGCCACGGACTTTAATCGGTTGAAAAAACTAATTCGTTTTCGCAACAAAAAAGAAGTTGATTCTGTAACTTCGCAAACTGAAACGGCGAAGCCATAGATTCTTGTAAAATCGTGCCATGGCGCGATTCAGCAAGTAACGGCGCAGCCACAGAACGGCGCAGCCCTCAACGAAGTTAAACTTAGAAACGGGCGTTAGCCCATTAAACACAGAAACTTAGAAACAAATTAATATTAGATATGAGAAAACTTTTGATTATTACACTTTTAGCTTTGGGCTCTACCTTGTTTGCCCAGAACACCAAGAACTTGACCGAAGATGTTGTCAACAGCATCCGTGACAATTACAAGCAGAAGTCGGAAGCCGACAAGGGTGTCCGCAATGCGCTGTCGAACAATGATATACGCAGTTTGGCTGTGAATCGTGATGTTGTTGGCAAGGCTGACCATCAGTTCAAGTACAAGGCTGATGTGAAGGGCATTTGCGACCAGAAAAGTTCTGGACGTTGCTGGATGTTTACTGGGCTAAGTTCACTTCGTCCGCAGATTATCAAGGATAAGGACCTTGGTGGTTTCGAATTTTCGCAGAACTACCTGTATTTCTGGGATATGTTTGAGAAATCGAATCTTTTCCTTGAAATAATTATCCAGAATGCCGATAAGCCTCTGGACGACAGGACAAACGAATGGGCTTTGCATAATCCGATAGGCGATGGCGGCGTATGGAATTCGTTTGCCAACTTGGTTGAAAAGTACGGACTTGTGCCTAATATGGTAATGCCCGAAACTTACCATTCCAACAACACTTCGTGGCTCAACCAGTTGCTGTCGCGCAAATTGCGCGAGGATGCTATGCAGCTCCGCGATGCAAAGGCACAGAAGTTGGCTCCGAAGAAAATCGACGAGATGAAGTTCAATATGCTTTGTGAAGTATATCGCTATTTAGTTCTGTTCCTTGGAGAACCGCCAACTGAGTTCAAGTATCGCTTTGAGAAAGAAGAGGCTTACAAGGACTATACTCCGATGTCGTTTTTCAAGGAATTTTTCCCGAACTACAAGACTTCCGATTATGTTATGCTGATGAACGACCCGTCGCGCGAATACAACAAGGTGTATGAAATTGAATTCGACCGCAATGTCCTCGAAGGTAAGAACTGGCTGTATGTCAATTTGCCGGCCGACGAACTGAAAAAGGCTGCCTTGGCAAGCCTAAAGGACAAGGAACCTTTGTATTCGTCGTGCGATGTAAGCAAGTTCCTCAGCAAGAACGATGGTACTTTAGATGTCAACAATTTCGATTTCGAGTCGTTGCTTGGAATGAAGTTCGGAATGGATAAGGCTACGAGAATCAGGACTTTCGATAGCGGTTCATCGCACGCAATGTTGCTTGTGGCTGTTGATGTTGACGACAAGGATGTTCCAACAAAATGGCAGTTTGAAAACTCGTGGGGTTCGTCTTACGGACACAATGGCTACCTGACTTTCACAGACGAGTGGTTCAACGAGTATATGTTCCGTATTGTCGTGAACAAGAAGTACTTGAGCGGTGATGTCAAGAAGGTGCTCGACCAGAAGCCGATAGTTCTTCCGCCGTGGGACCCGATGTTTATGCAGGAGAATTAACAATTGATAATTAACGATTTGCAGCGATGTGGCTTGCCACATCGCTGCAAATCGTTTTTGAATACCTGCGTACAAACATATTATTATACTGGCTAATGTAAATAGAGGAGAGTGTGTCATTTATTTGCTTTGCTTACGCTGAGCTAAAGGTTGATGATTTGAAACAAAAAGGACGGCATTCAACCGTCCCATAATTGTTGTTTGTTTCATCTAGCGAGTGCAAAGCATTGCGCCGCTACAATTATGTAATTTCATTCCATGATTTTGGCTGCACCTCAGCAGAGCAAAAGCAATTTGTCTGATTTGTTCTGCCTTCGGTTTGCACAAAATTATCAATTATTCATTGTCCATTGTTAATTGTCTCCACTTCCTTCGGATTCGGACCATACTGGTTTTCGCCCTTCTGACCATCGATGCAACCGAGAATGATATACAATCCTAGAATAATCATGTTGCAAATTGAATTGATTAGGCTGAATATTACGGCAATTGTCACCGAATCCATATTGAAAAGCACTATGACCACAGTCATGTTTCAAAACGTGACTGTGGTCACTTTTTTGCATAAAACAGGTTTAGTAAAGTGAGTACAGAAAAGAAATGAAGGAGACAGTATGTGCCAATGAGCAAGGCAAAATCGAAATTATCACCGTGGCC
>CACWOG010000066.1 GCA_902762455.1 uncultured Bacteroidia bacterium
TACGATGCCTGGAACATACCATGTTGTACTAACTACGACGTCTTTGTATGGCTGTACCGATACCGCTGGCGTTGATATTCAGGTAAGCAACGAGTACAACATATTTGCACCTACCGCATTCACACCTAACAACGATGAAATAAATGAAACATTCCGCTTGTTTGGTAGTTCAATCGACCCCAACAGCTTTATGTTGATTATTTACGACCGCTGGGGCGCTATTCAGTTCAAGTCGGACAACTTGGAGGAAGAGTGGGACGGAACCGATGGAACACGTCCTTGCCCAGAAGGTGTTTATACTTGGCGTGCTTATTTCAAGGATTTGTTTGGTATTGACTACGAACGGACAGGAACGGTGATGTTGCTCCGATAACTAAAAAAAAAGCGATGCAAAATTTTTTGTATCGCTTTTTTGCTTATATTTATGCCATCAAACTTTTAAAACAAATTATATATGGATAACAGACTCCCTTTGATTCAAGAAGCCGATTTGAAAGGCAAAATCGTACTCGTAAGAGTTGACCATAACGTAGTTAAGTCGGGTGTAATTCACGACCCATACAGAATTGATGCAACTTTTGGAACTTTGTTCTACATACTTTCCAAGGGTGGAAAAATAATCCTTATGACGCACGTTGGTCGTCCGAAGGACAAGAAGACTGGAAAGATTACAATTGATGCCAAGACATCGGTACAGCCGATTGTTGATTACCTGGAGAACAAGCTTCACATAAAGATTGAAGTGCCGGACTTCTATTCGCACGAAGACAATGGTTACCTGAGTATCGAAACCAATGTAAACCATAGCATACGCCGTTTGCGCAACCACGATGTCGATATGATTTACTTGCCGAATACCCGTTGGTTTACTGGCGAGGAGGCAAAAGGCGAGGAGCAGGAGCGTTTTGCAAACCAGCTTGCAGGTTTGGCCGACATTTATGTCAACGATGCATTCGGCAGCTGGCAGGCTCACGCATCAACCGTTGGCGTTACAAAGTACTTGCCGTCGTATGCCGGTTTCCTTATGCAGCGCGAAATAGAGAACTTGAACCGTATTTTCGAGGCCGAGAGCCCGTTTGTGGCAGTTGTGGCTGGTAGTAAGTTCGATACCAAGATTGAATCACTTTACGCTCTGTTGAAGAAGGCTGACAAACTTGTTCTCGGCGGTGTTATTTACAATGCTTATCTGTGTGCTAAGTATGGATTTAAGATTAAGGGCGTTGAGGAAGACGATGTTAAGCTGGCAAAGGAATTTGTTGACTATGCAAAGCAGTATCCCGGAAAGATTGTCGAGATGCCTATTATCTGCGAATCGGATGTTTTCGGTGAGAGGATAGAGGGCAAGTACCGTATTCACGACATCCGCAAGGTTGCTCCCGGAACTGAGTTCAACTGGGTTATGGATGTTGACCCGCGTTGCTACGACGAGCCAGAAATCATCGATGTGTTCCATTCTGCAAAGACAATCTTCGTAAATGCTGTTATGGGTTTTGTTCCGCATTTCAATGAAGGGACAATCGCTCTCGATACCATTATCGACCAGAATCCACAGGCGGTAAAACTTTATGGTGGTGGCGATACCATGCAGGAACTAAAGAGATTGTTGCCAGGTCTGTACATCATGGCACTCGACAGCAAGGACTACTACATCTTTACTGGCGGTGGTGCCGTACTGAAGGCTATCGAACAAAACTCTCATCTCGGTATTGCTCCTATAAAGGCACTGATAGAGAGCAGGCAAAAAGGAAACGAATAAGTTTTTATATGATAAAGAAAAAGCCCGAATGTTCGGGCTTTTTTTGTGCGTTGTCGTTTCCTTATTTCAATCCTCTGTTCTTCAGCAGCGGTTCAATTGATGGTTCCTGACCGCGGAAACGCTTGTAGAGAACCATTGCGTCTTCGGTGTTGCCATTCTGCAGGACATTGTAGCGGAAAGCATCGGCGGTCTTCTTGTCGAAAACTCCGTTTTCCTTGAAGGCTTCGAAGGCATCGTTGTCGAGGACTGCTGCCCATGTGTAGCCGTAGTAGCCTGCGCTATATCCGCCCGAGAATACATGCTGGAAGTAGGTGCTTCTGTAGCGCGAGATGATTTCTGGAATCAAGCCTATTTTCTGCATTTCGGCATCCTCGAAGTCGGGAAGTTTTATTTCGGTCGGTTCGCTGATGTTTGCGTAAGCCATATCGAGCAACGAAGCAGCAATGAGTTCTGTGTTGATGAAGCCCTGTCCGTAGGTAGAAGCGGCTTCAATCTTGTTGATGAGCGAATCGGGAATAACTTCGCCGGTCTGGTAATGTTTTGCATACATCTTCATAACTTCGGGATAGCCAGCCCACTGTTCCATAACCTGCGACGGCAGTTCAACAAAGTCGCGCGAAACATTTGTTCCAGACAGCGATTCGTAGCGGCAGTCGGTAAGTATGCTGTGAAGTGCGTGTCCGAACTCGTGGAAGAGGGTAGAAGTTTCGTCGAAGTTGAGCAGCGAAGGCTTGTCGCCCGAAGGTTTTGTGAAGTTCAATACCAATGATACTAAAGGTATGATTTTCTTGCCGTCCTTGGTGTACGACTGTTCACGGAAATTGGTCATCCAAGCACCGCTACGCTTGCTCTCGCGTGGGAAGAAGTCCATGTAGAGTATTGCGATAACATTGTTGTTTTCAGTTACTTCGTAAACAACAGCATCGGGATGGTAAACTGGAATATTCTTGTTTTCGCGGAACTCGATGCCATAGAGCTTGTTGGCAACCATAAACATTCCGTCGCGAACATTGTCGAGCGAGAAGTATGGACGGATAACATCGTCGTCGAGGTCGTATTTCTGCTTGCGGAGGGTTTCGCTGTAGTAGCGCCAGTCGCAAGGTTCGAGCTTGAAGTTTCCGCCTTCAGCGTCAATCATCTTCTGGTATTCGGCTGCTTCTTCCTTTGCCTTTGCAAGTGCCGGAGTCCAAACCTGCATCAAAAGTTCGTCAACAGCTTCGGGAGTCTTTGCCATGTTGTCGTCGAGGACGTATGCAGCGTGCGACTTGTAACCGAGAATGTTAGCCTTTTCCAAGCGAAGGTTTACAATTTCGTTGATGATTGCCCTGTTGTCGGTTTCGCCCGATGTGCAACGGGTTGAGTATGCAGTCCAGAGTTCCTTGCGGAGTTCACGGTCCTTGCAGTTCATCAGGAACGGCTCCATGCTCGGCAGGTGGATTGTGAAAACATATTTGCCCTTGGTTTCTTCCGATTCGTTGCCGAGTTCCAAAGCGGCGGCAAGTTGACCTTCGGTGCAACCTTCGAGACGGGCAACATCGTCAACCACAAGCTTGTAGTCGTTGGTGGCTTTAAGCACATTGTTGCCGAACTTCATAGTGAGTAGCGAAAGTTTTTCGTTGATTTCGCGGAAACGAGCCTGCTTTTCGGCTGGAACGTTTGCACCGCCACGAACAAAGCCCTTGTAGGTTTCTTCCAAAAGACGCATCTGCACTGGCTCAAGGTTGAGCGATTCGCGTTGGTCGTAAACAGCCTTGATGCGCTCGAACAACTTGGCGTTGAGGCTTATGTCGTCGCCATGTTGCGAAAGTTTCGGGAGAATTTCTTCGGAAATTTGTTCCATTTCGGGCGAGTTGATACATTCTGCAAGGTTGAAGAAAATGCTTTCTACTCTTGTCAGTAACGAACCGCTTTCCTCGAGAGCTTCGATTGTATTTTCAAAGGTCGGTGCGTCTGGATTGTTGACGATAGCGTCAATTTCTTCCTTGTTCACCTTCATTGCTTCCTCGAAAGCTGGGATGTAGTGTTCGGTCTTGATTTTATCGAACGGCGGAACGCCATATTCGGATGTCCATTCCTGCAAGAGCGGATTGTCCTGCTTGTCTTCTGTTTCTGTCTTCTTGTTGCACGAACTTACCATAATCAATAGTGTTAATGCGGTTAAAATAAAAATGTTCTTCTTCATTTGTGTAAAAATTTAATGGGAGACAAAGATATTATTTTTTGAGTTACGGAAACTTCTTTTTTGGTTAGTATTTCTTTAATGACTACTTTTGCATTTGTAATTAAAAGGTAAAATAATGAAAACAAGAACATTTTTGAACGTTGCTATTTTGTTGACATTGTGCGTGTTAATGTTTTCCTGCAAGAACAATGAGAAGAATAGTGCAGTAGAAGAAAATAAGGAAAAAGAAGCTGTTGTTGAAGATGTCAATGCAGGAAACACTGCTGACACTACCGTTTCGGAAGCATCTAAGGCTGGTTTTGTAGTCGTTACAGATGTGGTTCCAGATGCAATTCTTGAAATCCGCTATTTCAGCACCTTTAATTTTATGGGTGTGCGTGTTGATGGTTATAATGCTCCGATAGCATACCTTACAAAGGAGGCTGCCGACAGTCTAAAGGCTGTTAGCGACGATGTCAAGGCTATGGGCTACCGCCTGAAGATTTTCGATGCATATCGTCCTCAATGTGCTGTTGACCATTTTGTACGTTGGTCGCAAGAAGCTTCCGATACGCTTATGAAACGCTATTTTTATCCGGATATTGAGAAGCCTCGTCTTTTTGAAGAAGGCTACATTGCAAAGAAGAGCAGACATACCTGCGGTTCAACAATCGACCTTACGCTTTTTGACATGAACACAGAAAAGGAGGGTGACATGGGCTCTCCGTTTGATTGGTTAGGCGAGGAAAGCCATCCCGATTATGCAGGAGTTACTCCCGAACAGCACAAAAACCGTATGATTCTGCGCGATGCAATGGTTCGCCATGGTTTCAGAGGCATTAGCACCGAATGGTGGCATTTTGTACTGAAGAACGAGCCTTACCCCAATACGTATTTTACATTTGTGATTGAATAACAAATATTATTGTGTCTGTGTCTGTTGCGTACGATTTTAATCTTGTATGCAGCGGACGCTCATTCCAATATGCTTGTTATTGTGCGATTTGGAACAGTTAACCCTGTTGAAGTATAAGTATCTGTCCCAGGCGTTTCCATTGGTGTTAAGGTCTGAAGCCCACCAACCTCCACATTCGTTTATCCATTTGAATTCATGGTTTATCGATTTCCAACCTGCCGGTTTGCCGTTGAATCCACTTGAATTGTTCTTTTCCATTAACCATCCTGGCGAGTTGCTGATATCGGAAATTGTCCAGTCGGTTTGCGATGCCATAGCCTTGCCTATAACATTGTGCGTTGCACGGTCATTGTCATTGTCGAGGTATCCGTCAAAATTATGACCATTGTTTTCAAGATATATTTCAAGTTCGGACCATTCTGCATCGGATGGCAAATGCCAGCCTGCCGGACAGGCTGTTAGTGCCGCTATATAGTTGTATAGAGGTCCGTATTCATTATAATTATATGTAGATTTGGCTTCTTCTACATTAGTTCCGCTGTATCCGTAAACATAGTAGCGGCTTTCAGTGTTCGATTCGTCAGCATTGCTGTGTACGACAGGCATATATTTCAGGTTTTCTGCCATCCATACTTGATTTCCTATGGTTACCGTGCAGTAAGAGTTGCCATCGCGCTCGTCGGTGAACCCATTACCCAAACTGAGGTTCAGCGACACTATGCTGTCGCATCCGTGTACCGAAGTGTATATTTGTTGGTAATTTCCACTTTCAGTATAGGTGTTTTCTCCCAAAGTGTAACTATTGTCGCAGGTTTGGATATTTATCTCGTTGAATATCTGGTTGCTGATGTAAATGTCAAGAATGATTACGCTGTCGCAGTTGTTTGTGGTTTGCAGTCGTTCTATCTCATAACTACCGTTTTGTGTATATGTTATTCCGTTGTATGTTATTGGTTCGCAGTCTGTTAATCTTATATGGATAAACTTGTCGTCGCAATATGGAATTTCAAATAAAAATTCCAAAGTCCTTGAGTATAGATAACTATGTATCTGTTGGGAATAGACATTTCCGTGATACGATGTGTAGCCGGTATAAATCATTTGGTCGTTTGCTCCGACATTATTGTTGATGGTTAACTTTGAATTATTGGGGAAATCAACATTTAATACTGTATCTGGGAAGGTTAAAGTCTGCGTCCAGTTGTTTGTGACGTTTTGTACCTTTACGCTGTCGAGTCGGGCATATAGGTACAGATACTGGTAATTTGTGCTATGCCCTTGTGCTGTGAATCTTACAGTAATATCGTGAGTTACTGTCGCTTCTTCTGTCGTGAAACTATTGACATCTCCAGTTGATGTTCCTAATGCATTTGTTGCGTATGCTTTATAATAATAAGTGGTATTCGGTTCTAAACCTGTAAGTCTGTACGAAAACTCTTCTGAGGACGAGGCTGTTGCTATTACATTGTATTGCAGGTTGTCGGGGTCTGAGCCGTATAGGAAACCTAAAGTTGTGTTTTGCCCGCCGTTTGATAGGTATCCTCTCATAATTGCGGTTGTGGCACCTACATTTGTTGCCGGTAATGTTGTTACTTCCGGCATTGTCGATTGTGAACTGAAATCTAAAGTTATGTGCTGGTTGGCAATCTGCTGCTGAATGACGGTGTTGCTTGCTGTGGCGTTTCCGTTTATGGTTGCGTAGCCTGTGTAGCCCATATTGTCGCCAATGGTGAACTGGTTTAGACATTCGAGTTTCTCTGTTATGTCCTGCGATTCGCTGATGTATTTGATTGCATTGCCGCAGCCGTTGCCGACATTTACCATTCGTATAGAATAGGATTTTGTTCCGACTCGTGCATTGAGCAGGTATGTCTGAGGTTTTTCCGCCGAAATTTCGAACCTGTGGATTCCTGCGTTCAGTGTGCCGTTGTATGATGTTAGTATTCTGCCATTTACATCGACAAGTTGAAGATTAATGTTGGATTGTTTCGATATTGCAAGTTCGGCGGTTGTAGTGCAGTCGAATGGATTGGGAACATTCTGGTATAGCGCATCGTTTTCGGACGATATTGTTCCTAAGTTGTCTGTCTGGCTGAGTATTGCAATTGTGTCGGGGTAATATACAGTTTCTGTCCAGCCCTTGCTAATGTCGGTGACTTTTACGCTGTCGAGGCGCTGGTATGCCGAACCGTTGAGCCTCCCTGTAAACTTGACCGTTATAGCCTGCGAAAAGCCAGTTATGGTATATGTTGCTAAAATTAGTGATGCGGAAAGATATTTTGCAAATGCTTTCATTATTAAGTTTTTTGCAGTTTTATATTTAATCCTGTATGCAACGAACGCTCATTCCAATACTTCTGTGATTGTTTGTCCTGTTGCAGAAGTCTCTGCTGAAATATAGGTATCTGTCCCAGCAGTTATCTCCGGTGTTAGGAGTCGATGTCCACCAGATTGCACATTCGTTGATGCTTTGGAATCCGTGGATGTACTTTTCTCCGCCTGGTTTGCCGTTGAATCCGCTGTCGTTGTTTTTTTCCTGCAACCATCCTACTGCATTTGAAACGTCGGAACGTGTCCAGCCGTTGTCTGCGGCCATTGCCTTTGCAATTACGTTGTGTGTGTCGCGATCGTTGTCGTAGTCTCTATATCCATCGAAGTTATATCCGTTGTTTTCAAGATATATTTCGAGCAGACTCCATTCGGTATCGCTTGGCAGATGCCATCCTGCTGGACAGGCGGTCATTGCTGCCTCCCAGTTGTAAAGGACTCCGTATTTTTCATAATTTTCGGTGGCTTTTGCTTCGTTGACATTGGAACCGTTGTATCCATATACGTAGTATCTTGCCGATCCTCCAGAAGTATTGTCGGGTGAGGTTACTTGTGGCAGGTATTTGAGGTTATCCCTCATCCATACTTGGTCTCCAAATGTTATTGTACAGTAAACGTTTCCATCGCGTTCGTCCCTGAAACCATTGTCAAGGGTAAGCCTTAGCGAGACGATACTGTCGCATCCGTGTGCGGTTACAAATGATTGCTGGTAAATGCCACTTTCAGTATATGTCTGACCTCCGAACTCGTAAGTTTCTTCGCAAGTGTTAACTACTACTTCGCTGAAAAGATGTTCCCTTATCCTGACGTCCAGTATGATAGTACTATCGCAACCCTTATAAGTAAGGTATTGGCCTATGGTGTAGATGTCGCTGTGGTCGTAGGTTACGCCATTGTACGTAATTGGCTCGCAATCCTGCAATTGGATTAAGATGGTCTTGTCGTCGCAGTATGGGATGTGGAAAATTAATGATATGTTTTGGTTTCCTGATGGTGTTATGGTTTGCGATTGGCTGATATATCTGTTGTCCCTGTATGTCGTATATCCGGTGCATTTTATTCTGTCGGAGGAACTTATGCTATTGTCAATTATAAGTCTGCCCGACGAAAAGTTGACATATAGGGTAGTGTCGGGGTAATATAATGTCCTAGTCCAGTTTCGTGTTAGGTTTTCTATCTTTACACTGTCAAGCGGGATAAAATAGTAGGCGTATGTGTTGTAATTGTTGTTTCCAAGACCTGTGAAATTAATTTCTATGTCGTATTCGGAAGATGAAGGTGTAGTTGTGAAACTTAATATTTCGCCGTCGTCAGACCCTTCCGAGTTCGTTGCATAAGCCTTGAAGTAGTAGGTGGTGTTGGGCGACAAGTCGGTTAGTTGATACGAAAAGTCGTATTCGGATGTTTGTGTTGCAATTACGTTGTGCTGCAGGTTGTAGTTGTAAGGATTGGTGCCGTACATAAAACCTAATGTTGCTTGCCCGCCGTTCTGTAGGTGTCCGTTTATTGTGGCACTTGTCGATTCTATAGATGTTGCAGGAAGTGTGATTACTTCAGGTTGTGAAACTGGTGCGGACGACGATGAGGTTGTGAAACTTTGTATTTCGCCACTGCCTGTTCCGTTCATATTTGTTGCGTATGCCTTATAATAATATGTAGTGCTAGGCGTTAGTCCAGCAAGTCTGAACGAAAATTCCTGGCCGTTTATTTGCGTGGCTATCACGTTGTATTGCAAGTCGTTGGAATCAGTACCGTACAGGAAGCCCAAAGTTGTGTTTTGTCCGCCACTTAGAAGGTAGCCTCTCATAATTGCAGTGTTTGCACTGACCGATGAGGCGAGAAATGTAACCACTTCTGGCGGTGTTGTCAATTGCGAACTGAAATTCAAGGTAATGTGCTCGTCGGTGTTTTGATGTTGAACAACGGAAGTGCTTGGCGTTGCGTTTCCGTTTATTGTTGCATAGCCTGTGTATCCCATATTGTCGCCAATGGTAAACTGGTTGATACATTCGAGTTTTGCCGTTATGTCCTGCGATTCGCCGCTGTATTTGATTGTATTGCCGCATCCGTTTCCGACATTTACCATTCGTATAGAATAGGATTTTGTGCCGACTTGTGCATTGAGCAGGTATGTCTGAGGTTTTTCTGCCGAAATTTCAAACTTATGTGTTCCTGCGTTAAGCGTGCCGTTGTATGAAGTTAGTATTCTGCCATTTACATCGACAAGTTGAAGGTTTATGTCGGATTGTTTCGATATTGCAAGTTCGGCGGTTGTTGTGCAGTCGAATGGATTTGGAACGTTCTGGTACAGCGCATCGCTTTCGGACGATATTGTTCCTAAGTTGTTTGTCTGGCTGAGTATTGCAATTGTGTCGGGGTAATATACCGTTT
>CACWOG010000067.1 GCA_902762455.1 uncultured Bacteroidia bacterium
TTGCGCCAAGAAGCCGATTCTTTGCAGAATGTGCTTTTGAATATGCTTGAATCTGAAAAGCAATCTCTTAACGAACGCTTGCAGTCGATAGATGAAACAATCAAGGGAAGGTCTGGAGCAAAAGTTTACGGTCCGCCCGAGATGATAAAGAAGTACAATGCCCGCAACAAGGATTTGCAGGAACAACGCGATTCCATCCAGAGAGAGATGGAAAAAATCGATGTGGAAATTTCCAATATTAAGAATAACAATTAATAGTGTCGGAATTTTCTCTTTATAAGCGACTTTCGCTCGAACTCAACCGTGCCGTTCTTTCGCTTCGCGCCGACGAGCATCATCTTCACCAGCTTTTCTGGGAGTGTACTTTGCGTTGCAATCTTAATTGCCGTCACTGCGGAAGTGATTGCCGTGTGGTTGCACAGCAGCAGGATATGCCTTTGGATGATTTCTTGAAAGTCCTTGACGATATAAAGGCGCACGTTTCTCCTAACGACATAATGGTGATTACTACGGGTGGTGAACCGTTTGTTCGTGCCGATATTGCCGAATGTGGACGTGCCATAACCGCGCGTGGTTTTATCTGGGGAATGGTGACAAACGGAATGCTTCTTACAAAGGAAAAACTTGATAATCTTGTGCGTTGTGGGTTGCGTTCGTTGGCAATAAGCCTTGATGGTTTTGCCGACGACCACAACTGGATGCGTGGTCATTCTGAAAGTTTTGCCAATGCAATGCGTGCCATCGAAGCGTTGAAAGGGCAGGACGGACTTGTTTGGGATGTTATAACCTGCGTGAACAAGCGTACCATAAGGTATCTTCCTGAATTTCGCAATTTCTTGATTGAGAATGGAATACATAAGTGGCGTTTGTTCAGTGTATTTCCGTCGGGACGGGCCGCCAATGATATGGAACTTCGCCTAAGTAACGAGGAGTTTGTGCAAATGATGGATTTCATTAAGTTGACACGGCTTGAGGGCAGGATTGATGCAAGTTATGCCTGCGATGGTTTTCTTGGCAGGTACGAAGGTGAGGTGAGACGTAAGTATTTCAACTGCAGTTCGGGTGTAAATGTGGCATCAATTCGTGCAGATGGGGCGATTTCGGGTTGCTTGAGCATTCGTAGTGACTATAATCAGGGTAATATTTATACCGATTCGTTCTGGGATGTGTGGGAAAATCGGTTTGAAAAGTTCCGTAACCGCAAGTGGATGCGTACTGGCGACTGCAAGTCGTGCAAGGTATGGCGTTACTGTCAGGGCAACGGAATGCATCTTCGCGATGAGAACGGCGAATTGATGATGTGCCAGTATCGGATGATTAACGAAGAGAAAGTTTAGTTTCTATTGTCCACTAAAAAATTGGGCAATACATATAATTACAATATTATCAAACACTTAGATAAAAATCTAATAAAGGGGCTTGTCATTTCGGAAGTTAGTCGTAACACGCGATACGGAACGGGGAGCGTTGTGAAGACTGCTATCCGAAATCTCCTATTGTGTTATTATTCAAGGAGATTCCGTATAAGTGAACTCACAAGCAACGTTCCTTATGCTGTTCGTTCCTACTTTACGGAATGACTTTTCATTTTTAGCGGACAACAATGTTTAATTTCCCTTATTTTGTCCTAAACAAATCGACGTATGTCGGCAGGTGGTCGCTGTAGCCACCTTGGTACTTGTAGCCGACGTAGGTGCGGAAAACTTGTTTTCCCGTGTAGCCTTCATCTGGAATAAGCAAGAAGTCGGGATTGTAGATGTGAGCATCTTCTAGGCTTGTGTGAAGGACGCGTGCTGTGTCGAGCAATGCTCCCGAAACAATTATCTGGTCGAGGATACCCCATTGTCCGTGGAATTTGTGTGTTCCCTGCTTCTTTATTTCCTGCAGGTAGTACGACAGGTTGTACAGTTTGTCGCTTGCGATTAGGTCGTATTCGGTTTGGGCTTTAAGTCCGTGTATCAAGCTTTTGTCTGTCGGGTAGTCGTTCAGGTCACCGACGATTATTATGTTGGCGTTCTTGTCGGTCTTGAATATCGAGTCGGTAGTGTGTTTTACCAGTCCAGCGACAAAAATTCGTTTCTCTTCGGTTTCCTTTTGTCCGCCCCAGCGCGACGGCCAGTGGTTTACAAAGATGTGCAAGGTGTCGTTTTGGTTTGTCTTGCCTTTTACGTAAAGTATGTCGCGAGTTGTTCCGCTACCGATGTTCGACGGGTATTTTACGGGAATGAAATTCTCGGAAATGGGCGTGAAGAATTTCTTTCGGTACATTAATGCAACGTCTATTCCGCGTGCATCTGGCGATTCCTTGTGTATTATGCGGTAGTCCGACTTGTATAGCGGTGTCTTGTTTATCAAGTCTTCGACGACCTTGCGGTTTTCTATTTCGCTAAGAGCAACAATCTGAGGTAGTTCCCAACCTCCAGCACCAATAATTACCTTTGAAAGATTTGTGAGTTTCTGCTTGTAGCGGTAGCCAGTCCAGAATTTCGCACCTTGAGGTGTGAATTCATCATCGTTTTTTTCTGGGTCGTTTATGGTGTCGAAAAGGTTTTCGGTGTTGAAGAACATTATCCTGTAGGAATCGCGCACAAGTTGTTCGTTGAACTTGTCATCGGTGCTGTTTTTGCTTGTTTTGCACGATATTGCAAGCACTATGGCTATGGCGCAGACTGATAATATGGCGACCAACCTTTTCATTTCCATCTCCTGAAAAATTTTGTGGCGGTAGTGTCCTTTGGTACGTATTCGTATGCTCCGATGTCGGGTTTTCCGTCGTATGAAATCCTATTTGTTCCATCGTGGTCGAGCGGATAGGTTTCCGAGACAGAAACTTTTGCCTTGTCTCTTGCCGCCGATACTTCAAGTAAACTGTATAAATATGGCTTTACGGTGGATTCGAACATCGGGTCTTCGTTGAAAATGTTGTCCACAAACGAACTTGGTGCCGACTGTGTGAGTTCTGAATTGTTTTCGTACCTTATTAGGCAGTTGTCGAAAAGAATGTTGGCAGATGCTCCGCTAACGAAATCGAAGCCGACCTCTTTCTTGTTGTAGCCGTATATTATGCAGTTGGCAAAATATGCACCTTCAAGGTCTCGGTACGAAGTCTGTACGTTGCCATTGGCATCGCGGTAATTATAGTAGTTGTTGAGCGAGAGCTGTGGCGTTTGCCGTACCCCGACGGAGTAATTTGCCATTGTGCAATGGACGAACGAATATTTTCCTCCAATCCAGCATGCAACGGTATATTGCGAACTATTGGCGAAAACGCAGTTTTCGGCTTCAACGTGTGCGCCGAGTGCATAAAGACACGCGACTTTTGCATTTTCGATGTTGGTGTTCTTCATTTTTAGGGTAGGTGCGTCAGCGGTAACAACAGAATCGACTTGTACGCCTATTAGAGCATTGGTTATGTCGGTGTTGTTTAGTTCGTTGTAGCGGGAACCGGCAAGCAAGTGTATTCCACCGTAAATGCCTCGTGTGTTTCCTGTTTCGTCACGCAGATATGCCCCCCATTGTCCTGGTGTGTAGCGGTAGTATTCTTCGAGGCGGTCGCCAGTGAATGTCACGCGGTTGTCAACCACTCCAAGCGATTTCAGGGTTCCCTTTACAAATAGGCTCGAGTTTCTGTGAAAATAGACCTTTGCGCCGGGCATAACGGTAAGAGTTACAAGTGTGTCAACCATTGCCGAGTTGTAAATTAGAACTGGCTTGTCTGCGTTCCAGGTTGTGTCTTGTGTAATCATTCGTCCGCTGAGCAGTGTAACATTCTGACCGAATGCCACAAGGTCAACGTCCTGCGAATTACCGTTCGATTCAAAAATTATAGAATCCTGTTCGACAAGGTCGTCAGCACTGGGATTTATTGTCACTTCGACGAATATGAAAAGGGAATCGCCTGGTGCAAGTGCATAATCTTCAAGTATATAATCCTTGTCGGCTTTGTGTCCGTCAATGTTGAGCCTGTATTTTGAGGCTTTCCCGTTTGCAAGGTATATACGGTCAATGTTTATCGACTTGTTTTTGTTGGAATTCTTGACAATCAGGTATTTGGTCGTGCTACCAATTCCCGTGAAGATTGTGTCGAACTGAACGGTATCGCTTGAGAATAGAAGTTTGTCGGCAGGGTCTTTGGTGAATATTTCCTTGCGGCACGAAGAAAACAACGCCGATATTGCTATCAGCGTCATTATTGATATAGTCAGTATTCTGTTCATGTAAAATAAAACGCGGATTCCGTTTCAATATTACATTTACTTCAACAAAAATACAGTACCTTTCTTCTCGTGAGGTTTGCCTGTGAAGTCGGTAAACTTGCACACCCAGTTGTAGGCGCCAGTAGTCGCAATCTTGTCGCCCTTGAGTATGTTTCCGTCGTTGGTGCCATCCCACGCCATATTTTGTGGTGATTCCATATCAAATGTTGTTGTCTTGAACATTCTTTCTCCATATCTGTTATATACTGTTAGGAGAAAATCCTTTGAACTGATTCCGTTGCCGCTTATGTAGAAGAAATCGTTGTCGCCATCACCGTTAGGTGTGAAGGCTGTTGGGGCATAAAATGTATAGACATCAGTGATGCTCAATTTCTTGTAAACGGTATCCACACATTGGTATTTGTTTTTGGCAACAAGCATTGCTGTGTAGTTGCCTGCTTTTTCGTAGGTATGTATCTGAGTCTCATTCGACCAGATGCTTGTGCTTCCATCACCGAAATCCCATAGGTAGGTTGTTCCTCCTTCAGAGTAGTTTATAAACTTTATTTCGGTTGTGAGTATTGATGTCAAATCGGGGTCAACGACGAATTCAGCTCTCGGTTCATCGTATATTACAATCATATTGTTCTTGGTTTTTGTATTGCTACAACCATAGTCTGATGTTACGGTAAGTGATACATTGTATGAGCCGGTTTCTTCAAATGTTTGCTTAGGATTTTTTACAGAAGAAGTCCTTTCGTTTCCAAAGTCCCATAAGTAAGTCTGGTTAGCATTTTCGTCCGAAACTTCGTAGAATTGGAAAGTCCCTGGAGGACAAGAAGCAGACTTGTCGGAATAGAATCCGACATCTGGCAACTGGTGTACAAGAGCATATACGGAGTCGCGTGCTGTTGGCGAACCACAGGCATCGCTAACGGTAAAAGCATAGAAGCCAGTTTCTGGTGCATAAAGGCTACACGGCGTAGTAATAATTCCAAAATCATCGGATGTTATTTTGTATGGTCCGCCATTACCACCTGTTATTTCGATGTCGAAAACAATCTTGTCGCCCTTGCAAATCTCATCGTTTTCTTGTGTCACAGAAACTATTTCGATAGGAGTGTTGACATTGATGGTCATACGTTTCTGAGCAGCAGTACAGCCATGAATATCGGTTACGTTCAGTGTGTAAGTTGATGTTGTAGATGGTGTTGCTGTAAAATTGTGACCGTACCATACGAAATTGTCTGGTCCTGACCATACGAATTCGTAAGGACCTTCGCCACCAGTAGCATTGGCATACGAATGGAAAGTTTCTCCAAGGCATATTGTACCACCGTTTGGTATGGGGTCGGGAACGTATATTGCTTCTGGCTGGTCAACGAAAGTTCTTCCGATGTGGGCGCAACCATTTGCGTCTGTGACCGTTACTGTATGGAATCCGGCACCCATATTCGCGTGAGCGGTGGTTTGTCCGTCGTCCCAAATGTAGTGGTAGTTGTCGTCTTCTCCGCTAAAATGTACTCCACCTGTTACATCCGCCTGTACAAATCCGTCGCTGTAGCCATAGCAGCTTGCAGGACCAGAAAGTGTTGCAACATAAATTGTATCAGGCTCTATAATTGCAAAAGAAGTATTTCCTGTGCAGTTGTAAAGATCTGTTATGCTGACGGCATAACTTCCTGCGCATAAGTTTTCAATATGGTCAGTTGTACTTTCCCAAGTGTATGTAAATGGAGGTATTCCGCCTTGTATGTTAAGTACGGCGGAGCCGTTGCATTCACCGTGGCAAAGAATGTTTTGTACTTCTGGATTCAGAACGATTGGTTGGCTGACAATTACTCGTGTTGTCTGTGGTGTGTTGGTGCAACCGTTTGCATCGGTAACACTAACAGTATATGCGCTTGTCGAGTCTGGGGAAACTATTCTGTTGGCGATTCCAGTTGTTCCATCATCCCATTCGTAGGTGTAAGGTTCTGTTCCTCCAGTAGCGGTAGCTGTGATAGTAGTTTCTGTGCCACGGCAAATACCTTGGTTTGGCGAAATAGTGTATAGGAATCTTGTCGGTTCGACGATTGAAGCGGTAGCTCTTGCTGTACACTGGTTATTGTCGGTTACGGTAACTGAATATGTTCCCGGAATAAGGTTTGTTACCGTCTCGGTGTGTAGGGGTATAGACCAGTTGTATGAAAATGGTTCTGTACCACCTGTGACGTTTGCCGTCATTGTACCATCGTTTTGACCAAAGCATGTAACGTCTGTTTTTGAAAGGCTTACATTTACTGCAGGAGCCTGGAGTATTTCAAAGTACCATGATTTTGAACAAGCATTGTATGTGTCGGTAACAGTTACGGAATATTGTCCCGATGAGTATATTGGAATAACCTGGTCTATACCTCCTGTTGACCATTCGTACCAGAACAGAGTAGGATTCCCGTGGTTGCTATGTTCAATGTTTACCATAGCAGTTGACTCGGATCCGTCGCACAAAACGTCGGAATGTGTTACCGTGAAGGTCAGTTCCTCGTCGGTGCAGATGCGTCGCTGAGGCTGTTGGGCGTTCGCGTAATTTATTGATAAACAATAAATTAATGTGAACAATATAATGGCTATATTCTTCATATTCAGCTATATATAGTTACACTTCTATTCAAGAGAGCAAACATATAATTTTTTTTTGAAATAAATAACAAAAAAGTAAAATTATTGTATCATAAATATTTATGGATATAACGTAGATTTTGAATAATGGTTGCCTATTTTGATAAAATATTTTGTAAGATATTGATTAGTAGAAAAATGTGATTTTATGTGGTAAAAAAAAAGGCTACTCATCATTGGGTAGCCCTTTACTAGGATTTTATTATTTTTCTCTCAATTTGCTGTGATATTCGGGATTCAGCATACTCTTAAATTGAGACATTGTGCCTTTGGGGATGTAGATGTACTTTAGTTGATTGCCATTCAAAGCATATTTGTCCATACTTTTGATTGATTTTGGCAGTGTTACGCTTTCCAAGTTGTCGCACCAGTATAAAATATTGTTACCAATATATTCAACTGAATTTGGTAAGGTTATTGATTTCAGTTCTACGCAACCCAAAAAAGTTTCGTTTTCAATAGTTGTTATTGCATTAGGTAATGTTATTGATTTTAGTTTTACGCAGTACCTGAAGGCATTCGGACCAATTTCTTTTACCGAGTTTGGAATAGTTATATTTTCCAAGGCTTTTGCTTCATTGAACGCATAGTCGTCAATTCTTATAACGGAATTTGGAATTGTTATTGACTTTAAAGTTTCATTTTCGTAAAAAGCTGTTTCCGAGATTACTTTTATGCCATCAGGAATCTTATATTCAGTATCGTTTCCTGCATAGTAAATGAACATATTCTCGTTATATACAGGTTCGTATATTCCGCTTTTGTAGAATGCTTTGCTTTCAACTTTTTTTACAGACATAGGTATTTCGATAAATGATAGACTAGAACAGTCTTTAAAAGCTTCCATTCCTATTTTTTCCACAGAATTAGAGAGTGTTGCGTATCTCAGTTCTGTACAATCTTTAAATGAATATGCTGGTATAACTTTTACATTATCACCAAAGTTCACTGATGTCAACGACATACATTGCTCGAAGACTGGATATTTCTCGTCCATTGGCTCGCAGTTGCTTGCATTGAAGTTTACGACTGCTAGCTTTTTGTTCTTGATAAATGCGCTTGCTCCTATTTTGCTAACCGATTCGGGAATTGTTATGTTGGTCAGTTCGTTGTTGTAGAATGCCGAATCTTCAATCGTTGTTACTGTGTTGGGAATATCTATTTTAGAAATTGAAGTATTAGCAAAAGATATTCTTCCAATAGTTTTTATGCCGTTTGGAATTGTGGAGTTTTTGCATCCTTTCACAACTTTGTTTTCCGAAGTGAGTATTATTGCATTGCAGTTGTCGCGACTGTCAAATGTCTGGTTTCCATCGGCAACCACTATATTTTCAAGTTTGTCGCAGTTGGCAAATGTTTTTGCATAAATATTTTTTACTGAGGCCGGGATTATTATTGCAGACATTTCCTTGCAGTCGCTGAATGCATATTCAAGTACTTTTTCCGTACCTTCATTTATCTTGTATTCTGCTAGATTTGCAGGATAATATACAAGATTTTTTCCAGTATAGATAGGCTTACTGATTGCTGTCCCACAGAAAGAGCCCTTTCCGCAATATTCAATAATACCACCAATCTTTATGGTTTTCAGTGCTGTACATCCATTGAATGCTTCTGCTTTTATTTCCTTTACTGTTTTGGGGATAGTTACCGATGTCAATGTGCTGATGTTGGAAAAAGCAGCCTTGTTAATGACGGTTACAGCAAAATCAGTATTCAGGTAATGCACAGTTTCTGGAATTTCGAGTTTCTTTAAGTTATCGGTATTTCCCTTTATGCCATTGATTGTTACTGTAGATGGACTCTCCTTTGAGGTTATTGTATATTGCAGGTACAGTCCAGCTTTGTTCTTCATTACGAAGTTCGGGTCATTGGGATTGTGTATTTCTCCTTGTGCCTTTGCCATTGTACAGCAAAGAATTAAGATGATAAAAAATGCAAGTCTTTTCATATCGAATAAATTTTTGTGCAAATTTAATTTAAATTAGAATAAACTTAATTGTGTGTCGGTAAGTTTGTATGAAATTCTGTGATAACGTCTTGGCAAGGATTGATGCGGCGGCTATCGACATATATGTAGCGTCACCCTTTACAATGCACTTGTGCGGAATGTTTTCGTAGGGTATGAACTTGTTGCCGTCGATGAGAAGCAGTTGTGGAATTACGGTTAGACCCGAAACAGCCTTGTGCATTGATAGGATTGAAGCCTTAAGAATGTTGATTTGGTCTATCTCGTTGTTGTCCATCGAGGCGACGCAGAACGATATGGCATCGCGCTCAATTTCTGCCCGCAGTTCATCACGTTTCTTTTCCGAAAGTTGCTTCGAGTCGTTGAGCGTTTCATTCTTATAGTCGGGGGGAAGAATAACGGCAGCTGCATATACAGGTCCTGCAAGACAGCCACGTCCTGCTTCATCGCAACCAGCTTCTATCGTGTTCTTTTGAAAATAGGGTTTCAGCATAATTTTACTTTATTGCGTTTTCTATGCAGTTCCAAAGTCGTTCCGATGTAAGTTGCCACGAAAATTTCTGGCGTTGCCTACGTCCTTTTTCTATCAGTGATTTACGAAGTTCTTCGTTGGTGGCAATGTGATTCATATTTTCGGCAACTTTGTTGTAATCGGTAGGAGAGCAAGTTAATGCCGCATCACCGACAACTTCTGGCAATGATGTCGTATTTCCGCTTAAAATAGCGGTTTCGGCGTACATTGCTTCCAATAATGGTATTCCAAAACCTTCAAAATGAGGTATATAGACAAGACTTTCCGATGCCGCTACAACTTTGCATAGTTCGTCTGTTTCAAGGCGACCAGTGAATATGACATCGTCCTTGTGCTTCATTTCTGAATAAACTTTTTCAATTTCTCCTGTCTTGTGAAGAGTTCCGCCGACAATAAGGAGTTTGAAGTCAATGTTGTATCGTTCCTTGAATATTTCAAAAGAACGAAGAAGTCCGTCAACATTTTTTCGCGGACTTAAAGCTCCTACAAAGACAAAATATTTCTTCCCTCTGCTGTATTTGTCTCGAATTACTTTTTTCTCGCCTTCGCTTATCGGTTTGTATTGCTCATTGGAACCATTATAGCAAACTGTAACTTTTTCGCTGTCAATGCCGTATGTTGTGCAGATGTCATTCTTTGAAAATTCTGACACAGTTCCGATGTGTGTAGCCTTTTTTGCAAATTTTATAAAATACTTGTTGTAGTACCAGCTTGTGAGCCAAGGAAGTTGCTTGGGATTATGGACAAAGTTAATGTCGTGAATGACATCAATCTGAGGGATGTTTGTCCTAAGCGAAATGTATCCGTCGGTGGAAAGAAAAATGTCGGCTCCGATTTTTTTCAGCAGTCTTGGAATCCTATATTCAAACCATAGAATCCAAAGGAACGGGTGTCGGGTAGGAGGGGTGAGGACTATTGGCTTGACATTTGGTGCGAATATGAAATCCTTGTCGTATTCCCTGTCGAATATGAAATAGAATTCGTGTTCGGGGTGTTGCGATGTTATTCGCTTAAGTGTTTCGTATGTAAACCAACCGATTCCTTCAAGCTTGCCCTTTAGGAGCAGTCGTGTGTTGACGGCAATTTTCATTTCTAAAGCAGACCAATTTCCTTTATCCTTTCAAGGTCTTTTGGCGTGTCGATGCTTATGCTTTCGTGTTCTGTGAATGCGACCTTGATTTTGTATCCGTTTTCAATCCACCTTAGCTGTTCGAGGCTTTCTGCTATTTCCAAAGGAGTCTGCGCCAGTTTTGTTATTTCCAGAAGAACGTCTTTCCTATAGCCGTAAAGTCCTATATGCTTGTAGTACAAGTGTTTCGAAATCCAATTAGTTTCCTTGTGACCCCGGAGGTAGGGGATTGGTGAACGACTGAAATAAATAGCTTCGTGTGATGTTGATATTACAACTTTCGGTTTGTTCGGGTTGAAGATGTCTTCCTTGTTGTTTATTGGTTTTACGAGTGTTGCAATTTGTGTGCGTTTTTTGTTGAAGCACTTTTTCAGTTCTTCGAGCTGTTCTGTCTTTATGAATGGTTCGTCGCCCTGTATGTTTACTACAACATCAAATTCCTTGCCTTCAGTTTCTTCAATTTTAACTATGGCTTCGGCGCATCTGTCGGTTCCGCTCTTATGTTTTTTAGAGGTCATTACATATTTACCGCCAAAACGTTTAACTTCGTTTGCAATGCGTTCGTCATCTGTTGCTACGTAAACGGTGTCAAAAACTTTTGAAGCCTGAGTATAAACGTTGTGAACCATTGTCTTGCCGTTGATATTTATGAGAGGCTTGCCAGGAAACCTTGTCGATGCATATCTTGCCGGTATTATTGCTGCAATATTCATTTGAAACTAATTTTCTCTTTGTGCAAAGTTAAGGATATTTATTGTTTTGCGAAACTATAAGTCAAAAAAAAACGGCTCCGAATGAAGCCGTTCCTTATGAAGTAAATTTTTTATTCTACAACAATTTTCTCAACAGCGACCTTGTCGTTATTGATAACCTTTATGAAATATGTGCCTGCTGCAATATTCATATCGAAGTCAACAACCGACTGTCCGTTAAGAGCCTTTTCTTCAACAACGCGACCGCTCATATCGTAAAGTACATACGACTGTGCATTTTCACCGAGGTTAACGCTGAATTTACCGTTGTTCGGATTCGGGAAGATTGAAATATTATTCATATTTTCTTCATTAACCGAAACAGGTTCAAACTTAACATCAATAGTGTGGTTTGCCTTGATGTTAGTGAAAGTGTAGCCAACAGGAGCACCAGTTCCAGTACCTTTGAATGTTATAGAACCGTCAACTGTAAATTCCTTTACGGCATTACCAGATGTAGGAGTCATTACTACAGCCAAAGTTGTACCATCCATAACAGGTCTAACACCTTCAGGACTAATCGAACCGCCCACACCACTTACTGATGTTGTCACGGTGTACGGATATCTTAATGCTTCATAGTACAATTCCCATCCTCTTGCTTGGTCTTCTCCGTCAGTGGTGAAATGGAGGTATAATGGGGAACCCAAATATTTTATTGTATCGGTTGGTTCGTGTCCATCATAGAAAGTATATAGGAGTGTTCCTGTTGCATCTTCGCCAGCATAAATTTTTAGTTCATCACCTGCTCCTAATTCAAAATATTTGAAATAAAACATTACTGTATCTGTAGCATTGTCTTTTACGTTAATCAGCCAGTCACAGTTGGTGTTTTTCTTGTAGAAGTTTGAATAGCTACCATCGTTGATGGTCCAGTGCTCTTCTTCATAAACAGTTTTTTCATTCTGCATACAATATGGTGTTACATCCAAGTCTGGAACTGCAATGTTGAAAACAGCGCCTTGTCCATAAACGAAATTATTGCTGTCATCGTCGCCTGCACTTGCATGAGTGTTGAGATTATCAACAGCGAAATATGCATTTCCACCGTGGACACCCCATCCCCAGTTCATGTGGAAGGTTCTGTTTCCATTTTCATCCACTTTGTATCCGTCGCATACCCAAGCGTGACCAGCACCTGATGATGGGTGTCCGCTATATATCATAGGTCTATGCATATCAAGTTCTTCCATCAGCATTCTTGACCATATAGTATCATTTTCATAATAATGTTCAAAATCGGTTGTACTGCCGTTGTCTCTTTGCTTGTAATTGATACCGCTTCTGTATCCGAAATTGTTTCTTAATGCATCTACGGTATATTCAGTCTGCGTACCAGAGCCTGTGTGTCCATAATTCATATTAATAGTGATCCCACAATGGTACATAAGGGTTGCGACTGCAAGTTTCTGTTCTTCTGTTGACGACCCAGTAAAATAATTAGGCATATTTTCCCAGTCGTATGTTGTTTCAGAAAGGTCAACTACTACTTGCGAACCCCAGAAATAAGAGACAGTACCAGTTCCGCTTTGTGGGTAATTCCAATATTTCATAACCTGGGCCATTGCAGTGGCAACACAACCTGTATATGTATGACCGTTGTCGCCAGCCGGATGTTCAGGACAAAGCATATTATAAGGATAGTCCTGGTTCCAGAATGTTGTGATAAGAGGTTCTACGCCTCTTGTTCCTGCTCGCTTAACGTTAGGATTCCATTGAACGACAGCCTCTTCAGGAACCGGAAGGTTCTTTGCTTCTATAATGTCGAGCTGCTGTGTGTATTGCTTAATCCATTCCTTCAATGCTGGAGCAATTTCAGATGAATTGAAGCTGCCTTCGTTTGAAAATGCAAAGATTGGCTTGCTTCTTCTGTCTGCACATACGATAACAAAACCGCCTTCCTCAAAATTGAACACGTGGTAGCAGTCTTTTCCAGTCGCTTCCGACTTTATAATTTCGGATGAACTAACGTTCAGTGCAGCCCTTGTCGGGTATTGCGACTTCATATAGTTCAATCCATACGTCATAGCTTCCTTGCTAGAAACAGTAGTGGAAGCATTTTGAGCAAACATAAAATGTGCTACTAACAAAATGACTATCAATAAACTAAATCTCTTCATACAAAAACTATTTTGTGTCTTTAATAATAAACGCAAAGGTATTAATTTTTTTTTAACTACAATTTTTGATTGCTTTTTTTTTGTGTTTTTTGTCTCCTATTTATTAACAGGCGATGTTTGATATTGCTGTTTGCTGTGTAATGTGCTTATTGTTATTTAGTTGCGTCATTGTTTGATTTCCTTCTTTCCAGTTCTTTCTTGTAGGCAAACATCTCGTCCCTGAACTTTGCTGCTTCGAGGAAGTCCAGTTTTGCCGATGCCGCTTCCATCTGTCTTTCTGCATTTTTGATGGCTTTTTCAAGTTCTGCAATGTTCATATATTGTACGACTGGGTCGGCAGCGATGTTTATTTCCGATTCCAGATTGATGTCGTAACCCGTGTTTGCTATGTTTAATGCGTTGTTGCTGTTTGCCTTTACAATCTGTTTCGGCGTTATGTTGTGTTCCTGGTTGTACTTCATCTGCTTTTCGCGGCGGTAGTTGGTCTGGTCTATGGTACGCTGCATAGAGCCTGTAATCTTGTCGGCGTACATGATTACCTTGCCGTTGATGTTTCGGGCGGCGCGGCCTGCCGTCTGTGTGAGCGAGCGTTCCGAACGCAGGAAGCCTTCCTTGTCGGCATCGATGATAGCAACAAGCGATACTTCTGGCAGGTCAAGGCCTTCGCGGAGAAGGTTTACGCCTATCAGCACGTCGAAAAGACCATTGCGCAGGTCGGAAAGTATGCGAACTCGTTCCAAGGTTTCCACATCGGAGTGTATGTATTCGCAACGGATGCCGTACTTGTGGAAGTATTTTGTGAGTTCTTCCGCCATTCGCTTTGTCAGTGTGGTAACAAGAATCCTCTCGTCGCGTTCTGCCCGCACCCTGATTTCCTCCATAAGGTCGTCAATCTGGTTTTCTGTCGGTCTGACTTCGATAATGGGGTCAAGAAGTCCTGTCGGACGAATGATTTGTTCCACAATTATACCTTCGCTCTTTTGCAGTTCGTAGTCAGCAGGGGTTGCGCTGACATAAATCACTCGGTCAACCAGTGATTCAAACTCAGGTAGCGTAAGCGGTCGGTTGTCTATTGCGGCGGGAAGTCGGAATCCGTAATTTACCAAGTTTTCCTTTCTTGACCTGTCGCCACCGATCATTGCGCCGATTTGTGGAATTGTAACGTGGCTCTCGTCAATTACCGTGATGAAGTTTTTGGGGAAATAGTCTATAAGGCAGAATGGTCGTCCGCCTGGTTTGCGTCCGTCGAAATAGCGCGAGTAGTTTTCAATTCCGCTGCAGTAGCCCAGTTCCTTTATCATTTCAAGGTCGTAGGTTACTCTTTCCTCAAGTCGTTTTGCTTCCAGATTTTTGCCCTCCTTCCTGAAATATTCCGCTTGGAGAACAAGGTCGTCCTGAATTTGCCTTACTGCGGCTATGGTTTTGTCCTTTGTGGTGACGAAGATGTTGGCTGGATATATGCTTGCCGTTTCCATTACTTCCAGTTTCTCGCCAGTGTAAGGTTCAAACATGTAAATCTCCTCCACCTCGTCGTCCCAGAATGTAATTCTCAGTCCGACATCGTGGTGGGCGAGGAAGATGTCAACGGTGTCTCCCTTTACCCTGAATGAGCCGCGCTTGAACTCAATGTCGCTGCGAAAGTATAGTCCGTCAACGAGTTTCCGGAGGAAGTTGTCGCGTCCGATGTTGTCACCGCACGAAACCTTTATTGTGTTGGCGTGAAAATCCTCGGGATTTCCAATTCCGTATATGCACGACACCGAGCAGACGACAATCACATCGTTGCGTCCCGATAGCAGAGCGCTTGTCGCACTGAGGCGCAATTTCTCAATCTCGTCGTTTATCGAGAGGTCTTTTTCTATATAGGTGTCGGTGGTTGGCAGGTAGGCTTCGGGCTGGTAGTAGTCGTAGTACGATACGAAGTATTCGACGGCATTGCGCGGAAAGAACGACTTGAACTCCGAGTACAGTTGGGCGGCAAGCGTCTTGTTGTGACTCAGCACTAACACTGGACAGTTGGCGTTCTTTATGACGTTTGCTATGGTGAATGTCTTTCCGCTGCCGGTCACACCAAGCAAAGTCTGGTGCTTCTGCCCACGGAGAAGTCCGTTTGTCAGTTCTCTTATTGCCTGCGGTTGGTCGCCAGTAGGACGGTATTCGCATATAAGGTCGAAATCCATATCGTAAATTTTTTGCAAAGATAATGAAAAATACACCCCCCTCTGCATTAAGGTCTTTAAAGTTCATTAAGACCTTTAATGCAGAGGGGGGGTGAAAAAAAAACTTGTGCATACAATCATTTTTTGTTCCTTTGCAGAAATTTTGTAAAGGAAAATTTATGAAACGTTTCGCTATTATATTATTAATAGGTATAATTTTTAGTCTGCCATTTTGTGCTTTTGCACAGGAGCAAGAAGAAGGTTGGTTCCGTTGCGGTACCGATTCTGTTTATGACGAACTCGTTAAGAGGAATCCGCAGGTTGCTCTTGATAGGGCGAAACTCAACGATTTTGTACGTGAATACATTAGGCAGCATCCCAAGAGCAATGATGATGAAGTATATGTAATACCAGTGGTTTTCCATGTCTTGCATGAATATGGTGCTGAAAATATTTCATACGCGGCAATTCAGGCTGCGATAGAGCAGATGAATAAGGATTACCGTAAGATGCGTTCCGATACGGCTTCGATAAAGGCTGAATTTAAGCCTATAGCTGCCGATACGAAGATTGAGTTCCGTTTGGCAAGGAAAGACCCCGACGGAAACTGCACTATGGGTGTGACTCGTGTATATTCGTCGGCGACAAATCATGGTGACGAGAGCGCCAAGGCTGTTGCCGGAAGCTGGGACAATTCCAAGTATCTGAATATTTGGACAGTAAAATCTATGAGTGAGAGTGGTGTGGCTGGTTACTCGTATTATCCGGGAACTGCGCCTGAAGGTGGAGATGGAATAATTCTGCTTTATGATTATATAAGCAGGGCGTTGACTCACGAGGCTGGTCACTACTTGAATCTTCCACATCCTTGGGGAAGTACAAATGAACCGGGGCAGGCAGATAACTGCGACATTGACGATGGCATTGAGGACACTCCAAATACAATCGGGCATACATCGTGCGTCTTGAATGATGTTACCTGTGGTAGCCTCGACAATGTGCAGAACTTCATGGACTACAGCTATTGCTACAGAATGTTTACAAACGGTCAGGCAGCAGTAATGAGGGCCACGCTTAATTCGTCTGAGGCAAACCGAAATAATTTGTGTTCCGCATCAAACAGGATTGCAACCGGTACCGATGACGACTACATTGACGAGGAATGTGCACCAATTGTTGATTTCGTACAAAGTAAGAATATGGTATGCGCAGGGGCTACAGTTTACTACAATGACCTTACATATAATACAACATCGGTTGATTATAGATTGTGGAATTTTGAGGGAGGCGAGCCTGCAACTTCTGGAGAGGAGAATCCGAGTGTGGTTTATAATGAAGGAGGTAGGTATTCGACTGAATTGTATGTGGAGAATAGTACTGATGGCGTTTTGCTTTCCAAGGATGGCAACTTGATGGTTTACGATAAGTTGAATGGTTATGAACTTCCTTATACTGAACAGTTTGAAACATCTGCATTTCCTTTGATTTCAGGAAATAGTGCCAATGATTTTTATGTTGAGAACTACAATCCGGATATTAATGACAATGAAGGCTGGTGGGTGCCTAAAAATGAAAGTTGGACACAAGCTAATGCGGGCTATACAGGCAAGTCGGTGCGTATCAGGAACTCAAGGGTTGCAAACAAAAAGAACAAGCTGTATATGCCGAACATTGTGATAGAAAATGATTCTATACCGTTGGAGGTTTCGTTTAAGGTTGCAGCTGCAGGTAAGAGTTCAGATTCTTATACAGACATCTTGTATTTCTATTATTCCACTATGTGCGGAGACTCCTTGCGAGTAGTGCATTCTTTTTCGGGATCGCGAATGATAACCTCTTATGTTAATTCTCCTATGAGATATGTCCCTGCTCAAGATGAATGGACGCAACAGTCTTTTGTCGTTCCTGCATCTTGTCTCAAGGGCAATAATTTTAGGCTTGTCATTATGTCGGAAAATAGGTATGGAAATACAATATACATTGATGATGTGACATATTCTCAGAATGCTTCCACAAATATTGCCACCGAAAATGTTAATATGTCGGCTTATCCTAACCCGTTCTATGACAACCTGATGCTTGATGTTGATGGTATGGAAGGGGAATTTACCGTTGAAGCCTACGACATGATGGGCAGGATGTTATTCTCGGAAAGTTTTTCAGATCAGCATATTGAACTGGGAAATGCTTTCGCAAATGAAGTGAATGGCGTTTATTTCCTAAAAGTTTATGATGGCAGTGTCTGTAAAACAATGAAGATTGTAAAGGAAAGATAAGAATGATGTGTAGGTTGAAAAAGTATTTTGTTTTGTTATTATTTGCAGTGGCAACTATGTTGTTTGCTTCGTGCGAGAGGACATGTACTTGCAAGACATATAGGAATGGTGTTGTGACAGGTGAAGCTGTCAGTGATATGCCAGATGGCATAAGCTCGTGTTCCGATATGGACATCTATGTAGAAACCGAGAACGGTGTAGTAAGGGAAACGAAATGTAATTAATGTTTTTAAATGATATGTAAAATGAAAAAGTATTTTGTTTTATTGTTGTTTGCTGTTGCTGCAATGTTGTTTGCATCGTGCGAAAAGGAATGTACTTGTTCTATGTGGACAGATGGAAAGAATACGGATACTAATCCTGTCGTTTATACTCAGGATGAAATCAATAGGTTGAATGCGAAGAATTGTGCGGGACTTAATGACTATTACAATAGCCTTGGCCTTGGTTATGATGAAACGATAAAGTCTGGTATTAAGTGCGAATAGATTTTGTTTAACAAAAAATAGATTGTATTTTATTTTTTTGTAT
>CACWOG010000068.1:0-6155 GCA_902762455.1 uncultured Bacteroidia bacterium
TAGAAACGCCGCAGGCATAGAACGGCGAAGCCCTCAACGAAGTTAAACTTTAGCTCGGCGTTAGCCAACCTTTAGCTCAACGAAGTTAAACGGCATTAGCCACAGAAACCGAGAAACTCAGAAACGGCGAAGCCATTGAAACGGCGTTAGCCACTGAAACCCAGAAACGGGCGCAAGCCCATTGAAACGCCGCAGGCATTCAAACTTTGAAACTCAGAAACGGCGAAGCCAAGAAACCAAGAAACTCAGAAACAGCGTCAGCCACTCAACCCTTGGGCTGAAAGGCTAAAAGAAGATAAGGCTAATAGTCAAAAATGGCTTTATGCCTGTTAGCCTTCGAACCTGAAAGCCCCAAACTTAGAAATGGGAAAGGCATTTAGTTAGAAACTACTCAATTTTCCACACAGTTTCGTCTCCGCAAATATTCCGTATTTTCAACCGCAAAGGTTTCTTTTCACAATGAATTGTTCCGTCCCAAAATTTCTTTGTCTTTTCACCATTTACAATCACATAGCCATTTTTGTCAATCTTGTTTTCGCTGTCGCTATGCCATTCTCCCTCGGCTGATGTACAATCTAAAGACAGAAACTCAATGAGTTCCAAACCATTTGAACTGATTTCTATTGGCTTAAACGTTCCTTTTTTGTCATTGGCAAAGGCTTTTTTATTGTAGTCAGCGATTTTTTGCATCACACGGTCACTCATGAATTTGCTTATCTCAACTACATACCCATCTGTTTCAACCACTTGCCCCATTAATTCCTGTGTTGCTTTTTTACATTCAAATTCCGCATAATCCTCTATTACCACATCATCAAGAACATCTTTCAAATCACGCAATTCAATTTCCACAAGCGTAGATTTATCGCCTTTTATGAAGTTTTCAATTTCTTCCTTGCTTGTGATGTCGATGTAATAGACAATGACTTTCTTAATGTCGTCGGGCAAATCGGGAATTGCTTCGTGAAGGATGCGGTTCATCATCACATCATCGAGGAGTTTGCTGCTGCTATCCATCAGGTTAGGAACATACACTGGTACTTTACCAAGTTTGCTGACGCTTATGTAACCTTCCCAAAACTCATTAACCTTATCTTCGTTTTTCAAGCCTGGAATGAGCGACTTTATTTTCTCCATAGTTTGCACGGGGTTGCGATAGAGTTGCACGCCGTCTTTTATTTCCATCACTTTGAAATTAGCCTTTGCAGCCACCAATCTGTCGCGTGTGGTTTGTATGCTGTTGATGCCTATATCGCAATGGATGAACTTTCTGCCCAAATCGTTGGCTACTTTTGCCGTTACACCGCTGCCTCCAAAGAAATCGGCAACTACCATTCCTTCGTCGCTACTTGCTTTGATAATGCGCTCCAACAAGGCTTCTGGTTTTTGGGTAGCATAATCGGCTCTTTGCGTGTCAGTTGAAGCAACAAAAGGAATATCCCACACATCTTTTATCTTTTTTTCATAAGACATTTCATACAAAATATTTCCTTGTTCGTCTCTTGCTCGCATGTTTTTACCATTCACATATTTACGTAAACTTTGTTTTACTGGCTCATCCCTCTCTTCTGTTATTTCATGGTAACAATTATCTTCCCCTATAGTATAGAAATAAATATTATCATGCATCCTTACAAAATTTTTAGGAGATGATGAACCACTCATTTTGTTAGGATACCTCCATACGATTTCATTCCTAAAATTATCCTCTCCGAAAATCTCATCCATCAAAATCTTGACATAATGACCAATATGCCAATCAAGATGCACGTAAATGCTTGCAGTGTCACTCATTACGGATTTGATGGCACAGAGGTTTTCGTACATCCAATTGAGATATTTTTCTTTGTCCCAAACATCACCATACATTTTCTCCTCAAAGGCTTTTAGCTCATCAATATCCAATTCTTCTTCCGCCTTTGCTATTGCTTCTGCAATTTTAGGATTACGGCGGATATACACTTTTTTGGCATAGTCGGCACCACTGGCAAATGGCGGGTCGATATACACCAAATCCACTTTCACTCCCTTATCTTTCAAGTATGCACAAGCCGACAAACATTCGCCTCGTATAATCATATTCTCGGTGGATTGTTCACCTACTGTTTCCGTGAGTTCCACTTCGTAGTATGGCATACCGCGTAGCAGACGACCTTTCACATCGGTGTTGCCCTTGTAGCGCAAAGTACGGCTAAAATTGCTAAGAATTGCTTGCCCTTCAATTGGTTCTGGGAAGAATGGAATGTATTTTACTGCCATTGTTCGTTGGTTTTATTCGTTAAAAAATGTCGTTATTATTTCGTTGGTTTTGGTTATTCGCTCGGTCTCGCTCAAAGTGTCTTCCAAATAGAGATAGTCGAAACGCTTGTAACCGAATTTGTCGTTGTTAGCTTTTAGAAATTCCGACTCGACAAAGGATTTCCTGCTTTTGAATTTTTCGTCAGTAGCATAGATTTCGCCTTTGGTTTCCACTATCAAAGCCTTGTGAATCTTATCTTTTCCATCACGTTTGATTATCAAGAAATCGGGCGTGTATTTGCCAATGTATCCCCATTGCTTTTTGTCGTTTTGCTTATAACAGTCGATACGAAACTCGGTAAACTGCCCGTCGCCGTTGTAATACACCTCCAACTTGTTGTCTTTTACACTTTGCAATGTCAAGACCTCAGCAAGAAACTTCGATTCAAAGGTGCTGTCAACCCGATACGGCATATAATGATATGAAATATCCTTATTGGAATCGGAAGAGTTTTGTCTGCGCAAACTATCTGCCATGTCAGTTTGCCCAACAGCCTCCAATGCTGCGATGGCTTTCTGAGTTTTATCGTCAATCAAAATCTCACCATTGTCCTCTTTGTGAATGTTTTCTACTTTTTGCTTGTCCGGGTAATATTTCGGCTCGTCAGTTTTGGCTATTTCGATAGGTGAAAAATCCTTTATGTTGCTAATGTGTACCAATTCAGCTTTTTCGCTAATCAATTCATCTGTTACTTTCAAAACACGCTTGTCGTAAAACGCCTTGCGAATGTTTGCGTTTACTATGGCTATATTGAAATGTGAGCTGAAACGCAGGTCGCCTTCGTCTGTCTTATACGTTATTGTTGCAAAAACTTTGTTCAATGCTTCTGATTGAGACATTAAATCTTGCATCGACAGATTGCCAAAACTCTCTTTTGAAATCTGATAGAGCCACTGATTAAAATCCGCATGTTCTGTTCCGTGTTCATTGCTGTCAACTTGCGTTGTCACACATTCTAAGCCGCTTGCGGTTATTTTCCATTCTGTTTCAATTTTATTTTGAACTTTTGCCGTGTCTGCCGAAACAGAAATATCTTGATTTATGTTTTTTGGTATTGCCGTAGTTGTGGTTTCCTCAGAATAATTCACATGCAACTGGTAAAAATCCATCTTCGGCAACTGTAAAAAATCAGTGCGGTCGTAACGGTTCAAAGTAACAGTTTCTCCTCGTTTACTTTTCTGTTGAAATTCATCGATTGTGATATGCTGCTGCTTTTGTAATTGTTCATCTAAATATTTGTAATTCTGCGCATTGAGATATATCAGCGCATTTTCATCTTTTGCCGATGACACTTCACGCAAGCAACGACACGAAGTCTGCAAAACCATCTTTTGCGGACAATCTTTTTCCTGCGACAAGATTATTCCTGTCAAACTCCTGCAATCCCATCCCTCTTTGCCAATCTGAACAAGCAAGACGATTCTTTTCTTGGATAATGCTTTGTCCAATGCTGCAAATTCAGCGCGAGCGTTATTGGGCTCAGAGTACTTCTTGTTGCCATCGTGAAATTTTAGAATGACTTCATCAGGGTTCAACCCAATCTCCGTGCAGATTTGACTTACAAGCGGATATATTATTTCCTCAAGGTTTTCTATTGTTCCGCAATAAATACCAAGTTTTGCGCAAGTACCGTTGTCATAAATTGTGTCTTTATAGAGTTCGAAGAACTTGCGAACACCATTTTCTACAATTTCAGTGCGATTATTGCTGTCGGACTTAATGATCTTGGGGACTTTTAAAAAGTTGCCAATGCCGTTTGCGAGCGGATAATAATCCACAATGTTTGACATTTCCGCAGTCTTAAACGTTTGGCTGTCAGTAATGTTTATCGTTTCTTTTTTGTCCAAGTATGGTGTTCCTGAGAATCCGAGTACGGTTGTTATGGTATTTTTCTCAGTCCACTTATTTACTACCGAGCGTAGTTTTGCCTCGTTGTCGTCGTTGGACGAAGCCACATGGTGCACTTCGTCTATCAAAATGCTCAGATTAGGGATTTTTCCGATTTTGTTGCGCAGCTCATTTGCCACCCTGTCTTTCTCGTCTTCAGATTCTTCATGAAAATCAAAAAGTCCGTCTTTGTTATCAATCCTATCAAGAATTACTTTTTCGGCGTTTGTAATTGCCACAAGACCAAATAGTTCGCTCAAAGGCTCGTGTATTGCGATTTTTTGAACGTTCGGATTTTTAGTTCTGTTTGACTTGCTTGCACTTTTGTTCTCGTCAAGCATTTCAAACTTAAGTTCTCGTTTGAGTTTGCTTGCGGCTGGTTCTGGAATAATCCACGAAGGGTCGAAATCTTGAATGGTTCTCAAACTTGGAATAACCGATGTTTTTAAACCCGATGGTACAAGTACCATAAAATTGTGAGCAAAAGCCCTGTTGTCTGGCTCTTGCTGAGCAAAATACAGGTCAAGATAAATAAACGCCGCCATCAAATATGTTTTGCCAGCTCCCATCGGCAAACTGAAAACATAATCGGAGTAACTTACGCCATAAAATACTTTGTCGATTACTGCATCAATGTCTATTTCTTGCGGTTTTTCAAGTAAGGATGTTGCCAATTGTTGTGCAATTACGTTTCCTTGGTCATCTTCTGACGAAGCAAACTCGTACAAGGCAACTATCGCATGATTAGTTTTGAATATTTGACGAGCCTCTGATGACATAGACAGATTATCAATATCGCTATCTGTAAACGAGTTGAAATAACCAGTCTTAAAAAGTTCCGACAAAGGCTTGTTATTACAAGCGATTTTGAGAAAAAGGTAAGTTTTTATAGCATCAACTTGTGCATCGCGCATCTTGCCTTTGTCTTCAATATACTTAACAAGGTTCAGGACTGGGCAATCTGTCTGTGAAAGCCATTGGTTCCGTTTTGTTTTTATGAGTTTATAAAACATCGCTGAATTCAATTTATAAACGCAACCTTAAGTTTGTGGGCAAAGAATAAGATAAATTATTCTCGCATAATAAGGAAACCTAACTTTTTACTTAATCTATTTTTAACCCCAATCATTATTAGAAAGTTGCGGACGGTTTTGTAAGTTATTTTTGCACCCGACAGCACCCAACGGATAGTTATACAAAAGAAGCGTGGCGCTGATATACCATATCTTTGAATAGAGGTCGTGAGAATTACCTGTGGGAAAGATGCAGATATAACAATCCACGCTATAGCGCGAATCATTATACTCTCTTGTCCCTTATAGAAGTTTCTCACGTTTCTATTCACAAGACGAGCATAAACGCTTCGTTAATCAAATATGTCTGTCAAACAGCAACTGCCATTTGACGGGACAAATATAAAGATTTTTTTAATACCTATATATGAATAAGAGGAAAATGTTTTGTGAAGGGGATTATTTCAAGCCAGTTTTGCCACTAGCTTGACCACTAACCTGACCACCAGCTTGTTCCATAGGTTGTTCCCTAACTATGCTGCCAACTTACTTCTTGATTTACAGCATATTATGTGATTCCCTCGTCAGCTTGTTCCCTAACTTGTTCACCAACTTGTTCACTGGCTTGTTCACCAAGCCGACAAAAAAGCATATAATTTTACCAAATCTTTGGCAAACTAAATAATGTTGTAGTTTGCTAACACGTTGTTATTTAACAAGTTTTAGACCTTTTTCAGAAAGGTAATACCGTTGCTTGGGATGGTTGGGTTTATCGGGATAAGAGCGAAGGACATAACCACCATCTATGGCTGGTATCACCATTTCTTCACGTACATAACGTCTGCTTTTTATTCCTATTCGTTCTTGCAGTTCACCTATTGAGAAAGCCCTGTCACGGATACAATTAATCAGTATCTGAACTTGACCACTAGGTTGACCACCAGCTTGACCACTAG
>CACWOG010000068.1:6218-15615 GCA_902762455.1 uncultured Bacteroidia bacterium
TAGCCTGTTCACCAAACCAATAAGTAATGGTAGAACCAACCAAATCGCTTGCAAATTCCACCTTGCGCTTGGTCAGGTTTTCCCAAATCAGCATCTTGTCAATGCCATAGCCTGCGTTTTCACCCAACTTGGCATAACGGAAAAACTTAATAATGTTAGGATTGCGCGGAATAGAATGTATTTGTGTGCGCAATTCAGATAGCGGAAACATAAACCTGCCGGGATTTTGCAGTTCAATTCGGTCGGAAAACACGCGTATAGTAGGGCGCCAATCTTCCAGAACCAGAGTATGCTCAGAATTCATCGTCCGTATGGGTTACATTCAAACGTATGGTAAAGAAATATTAGGAATAAAACTTAAAAGTATATTTATATCAGTAATAATTTATAAACCAGAGTCAACCTAAATCAGGAAAAGTCGGCACTCTAATGCATTTAGAACCGTGACAATACTTAGGATTATTCTCATAAAATCCAACATAACAAACTCACATACAACATTATAATATTTGAAACAGCCGTTACTGTAACAGATGTTGCAATACAAAATCTCACACTAATTCTTTCTGGAGTCAAGAAAAACCAAACTGCATTAAATAATTTAGGAAACTACCTACACTGCACTTTTTATTAACCATACTTAATAAACCCATCACAAATATTAGTTTTATTAACTATAATTAACAAATTGTATATCTTTTACAGTTTTATTAATTATACTTAACAAATTTTATTTATCTTTGTGCCCAGATACAATAATGATTTTTTATGGAAATAATTGAGAGAGAACGGTATTTGAATATTATCCGTCAATGGATGGGAAAAGACCTTATTATTGTGCTTACTGGTCAGCGACGTGTTGGTAAAAGCTGTCTGCTAAAGCAGTGGTGCGAAAAAATGTCGAATGAAGGAAATGTAATATATATCGACAAGGAAAAACATGAATTTGACGGTCTTTCGAGCTACAAAGAATTGAATGAATACATTGATAATAAATTGCAAAAAGGGCTGAAAAACTTTATACTGATTGACGAAGTTCAGGACATCGCCGGATTTGAACGTTCGTTGCGCAGCTATTATTCCACCCCGAATACGGAAGTCATTGTTACAGGAAGCAATGCAAAAATGTTAAGCAGCGAGCTCACCACACTGATAGGCGGACGCTACAAGGAAATTTATGTCCAGCCACTTGACTATTTCGAGTTCCTTAAATTCCATCAGTTAGCCGACAACGATGAGTCGCTGACAAGCTATATCGAATACGGCGGAATGCCAGGACTGGTGAACATCGGTCTTGATGCAAACAATACTCCGCAGTACCTCAAAGACATTTACAGCACAACCTTGCTGAAGGACGTTGTAATGCGCAACCAAATACGAAATGTAAATTTTCTTGACAAATTAGTTAAATTTACAGCCGACAACATAGGCAAGCTAATTTCTGCCACCAATATCAGCAAATATATGAAAACGATTGGAGAATCAATATCGCCGTCGGTTATTATCAACTATCTGGATATGCTTGCGGAAGCCTACTTGTTGCACAAAGTTAACCGTTACGATCTGCACAGAAAGCGCATATTTGAAAGCAACGAAAAATATTACTTCGAGGACAATGGAATACGCAACTCCGTTATTGGTGGCTCTCGCAGCAGCGACATAGAAAAAGTACTTGAAAATATAGTATATCAGCAACTTGTGCGTATGGGATATGGTGTGTATGTCGGACAGTTGCAAGCCGGAGAAATTGATTTTGTCTGTTCAAAACCAAACGGAGAACGAGCATACGTTCAGGTTGCATATCTCATTGCTAACGAAGAAACGCGACAGCGTGAATTCGGCAATCTCAAGGCAATCCGCGACAACTATCCCAAATATGTAATTTCGATGTCTCCGCTTGTAAGGTACAACGACGAGGATGGAATTGCACATCTGCATCTGCGACATTTTCTAAAACACGGTTTTGAACGAGAAACCTAAAAACGGTGTCAGCCATTAACCTAATTCAACGAGCGCAAAGCATTGCGCCGCTACAACTTTTGAACTCTTGAACCTGAAACTTAGAAACGCCGAAGGCATTCAAACGGGCGTCAGCCCAAGAAACCTAGAAACCTTCAAACGGCGCTAGCCATTAACCTAAATCAACTTAGAAACCCTACCTGTATCCTCCGCTTCTCGTATTCTGCTGATTTCCCTGTCCCGCCTTTTGCTTGTTCTGTGGCAAATTCGGGTTGTCATCTACGATGACTTCAACCTGACGGTTGCCGAGGAACTTCGACTGGAAAGTTATATTGCCACGCTGGTCGTAGCGGGTGAACTTGCCTTCCTTCATGCCATCGCGATAGGTGGTTTCGGTCTGCAGGCCACCGAAGTCGTAGAACTCCTGCCACTTGCCATCGGGCTTGTCGTTTTTGTAGTATTCGACCTTTATAACGCCACCATTAGCATTACGGTAGGTGAATTTGCCGTTGCGCTTTCCCATATTGTAAGTTCCGCTAATCATCTCGACGCCACGGATGTTGAAGTTCTTGTATTCGCCATTGAGTACAGAGGTCTTGCCGTCGCCAGTCTTCGAATCGGTAATCTTGTAGCTTTCCTCAAATTGCGGTTTGCCGTTCTCGAACCAGAAATAGTTCTTTCCGCAAAGCAGTCCGTCACAGTATTCAACCACCGACTTCTTGTTGCCGTTGTCGTGCCAAGCCTCCCACTTGCCTTCCATGATGCCGTTCTTGTAGTTGCCACGGAGAACCATCACGCCGTCTTCGTTCCATTCGGTCCACAGACCAGTTTCCTCGTCGTTTTCATACTGACCTTCGCGAAATCTCTGTCCGTTCTCGAAGAAGATGAGCCACGCGCCAGTGCGGATTCCTGCGGTATAGTCAACTTGCTTCCACACTTGACCGTTTGAATACCAGTATGTCCAGCGACCATCCATCTTGCCTTTCGAGTAGTTTCCTTCGTTGCCTTTCTTGCCGTCCTTGCGCCAATAAGTCCACTTGCCTTCCTGCAGGTCGTCCTTGAAGTTGCCGTCGATGTCGGGCTGACCGTTTTCGAGCCAGAAGTGCGCTTCGCCGTTGAGCTTGCCATTGACGTAAGTCATTTCCGACTCCTTCTGTCCGTTTTCAAAGTACTTGGTTTGCAAGCCGTCACGCACATCCATCTTGTAGTTGTTGATGCTACGCACCTTGCCTGAACGATACCAGTAAGTCCAAGTCTTGTCGCGCTTACCATTGACCATCACGCCTTCCATCTCCTTTGTGCCGGTGCGAGTCCAGAAAGTGTTTAGACCGTTCTCGTAGTTGATTTTGGTCTTTAGCTGACCGTTGTCGTACCATTCCTTCCATTCGCCTACACGTTCGCCCGAAGCAAAGGAACCTTCCGATTTTTTCTTGCCGTTTTCGTGGTAGTAGGTCCATTTGCCATCCTCTACGCCATTCTTGATGTTCCCTTCGGAATTCTTGGCCCCGCTGTCGTAGTAGTTAATCATCGAGCCGTTGCCAGCCGTAACAGTCTGCTTGCCATCGCGAGTATAGAACTTGTTGATACTTATAATTTTACCATCCTTATAGACGATTTCCGACTGCTGGTTTCCGTTGTCGTAGAACAACTGCCATACGCTATCGCGGACATTGGTCTTGTAGAAACCTTTCATCTTCGGCTTGCCGTTCTCGTAGTATTCCTCGCAGGCTCCGTGGCGGCTATTGGCGCGATAGTTGTACATCTCGTGCTTGTTGCCATTGTCGTAGAAAGTAGTGTTCTCGCCGTGGAGCATATCCTTGTAAAAGTCTATCTTCGCAGCAACCTTTCCGTCTGGACTGTAGAATGTCCACGTGCCAAACCGTAGTCCAAGGTACATAGTGCCCTCCTCCTTGGTGTTGCCGTTCTTGTAGAGGATTTTCTCCTGAGTGTATTCCTGTGCCGTAGCTGCGATTGTTGCTGTCAGCGCGACGAGTGCGAATAGAAATCGTATCTTCATTTTAGGTGCCAATTTACAAACCAACAAATTTACCCCTTATATATAATATTAAGGTGTAAAAACATTGTTTTTTTTCAACAGATGGCAGTTGAGCCTAATTTTGTCAGCCGCTTGTGCTTATCGTTCTGATTTGCAAAAAATATGAAAAGGAAAAATTTGTTCAGTATAAAAAAACAATGTACTTTTGTTGATAACTTATTTTAACAGAATTTAGTATGCTTTTTAACAGAATTAAAAGGATTTTTGCAGTCGTAATTGCTTGTTTATCAATCAATAGTGTTTTTTCTGCCGAGATGGAATTTGGCGGAATGTTTTTTGAGCAGAATATGTATATTAAGAATCCTTCGATGGAATCTGGCTTCTGCATTAAGAGTATTTCAGTAAATGGCAAGTCTGCAAATGCCAACTTGAACACAGGTCTTGTTGTTGTGAGATTTTCGGAATTAGGACTGAAATCTGGCGACTTGTTCAATATGGTCATAAACTATGATGAGAATGCAAAGCCAGTAATTATCAACAAAGGCGCTTTTGTGACAAAGTCAACCTTTGTGCTTGTTTCGGCAAAAATAGAACAGGAAGGTAACGATAGCAAGTTGTATTTCACAATAAAGGACGAATCATCGGCTATGCCGTTCTACATTGACCATTTCCGTGCCAACAAGTGGGTTAGGATCGGAGCGGTAATCGGCAAGGGCGGAATGGAAGAAAAAACATATTCGTTGCCAATCGCAGGGCTCCCCGGCGAAAACAAGATAAAGATTTATCAGAGGAACGAAGATGACACACAGAGGTCGTTTGATGTTACTGTAGAGTCGCCGAAGAAGGAAGTCGTTGAACTAGAAAAGATTGTCCAGAAGAAAAACGTAAAGGAGATAAGGTTCACAGGTGTAACGGAATACATCATTGTTGATAAGGCTTACGGCAACATCAAGCTGCGCGGTATTGGTAACAAAGCTGATATTTCATCTCTGCCAAAGGGCAAATATTTCGTCACTTACGAAGAGAAGTTCAAGAAATTCAAGAGAAAGAAAAAATAATCCGCCGCGGTGAATTTCGACATCCAAAAATATTGTGCAGAACTAGAATCAGATTCTGCGACAGAAAAATTTGAAGGCTTGGCTATGCAAGCCTTCTATTTTCAGTATATGCAAAATCCTGTGTATCACCACTATTGCGACTTGCTCGGCATAGATGTCGGTGCCGTGAACTACATTGAGGACGTGCCGTTTATGCCAGTGGAATTCTTTAAGTCTCACAAAGTTATCTGCGACGGCAGGGATTCTGAAATTGTTTTTACCTCTAGCAGCACGACTGGTGCAGTGCCGTCTTCACATTACGTGGCTGACGTCGAAATATACAACAAAACCTTTTTGTCCGGGTTCAGGCAATTTTACGGCGAACCGTCCGACTTCTGCATACTTGGACTGCTCCCAGCCTACCTAGAGCGCACAGGTTCGAGCCTCGTGTATATGGTTGATGGTCTTATAAAACTGTCGGACAACGAGTTAAGCGGATTTTTCCTGCACAACCACGAAGAACTCTACACCACAATCAGCCGTCTTGAGGCAACACAACAGAAATATATTCTTATAGGTGTAAGTTTTGCCCTGCTCGACTTTGCCGAAAAGTACAAGCTGAATATGAAGCACGGCATTGTGATGGAAACCGGCGGAATGAAAGGCCGCAGGAAAGAGATGGTGCGATCCGAACTCCACTCGGTGCTAAAGGAATCGTTTGGCGTGCCTAGCATACATTCCGAATACGGCATGACCGAACTTTTGTCGCAGGCATATTCGTTCGGCGAGGGCATATACAAATGCAGCAAGACAATGAAAGTCCTTGTGCGCGAAACAAATGACCCGCTGTCGGTCCATAGGTCGGGAAGCGGAGCCATAAATGTGGTTGACCTCGCAAACATCTACTCGTGCAGCTTCCTTCAGACCTCCGATTTGGGACAGGTTTCCGATGACGGTTTGTTCTCCATTTCGGGGCGTTTCGACAGCGCCGATGTACGCGGATGCAACCTTATGGTTGTCTAACTACCTTAAACATAATATATTTAGCATATTTTTGACCTTATACTGCACGATTAAGGCTACATAAAGCGTGTTTTATAGCATAAAATCTTATAACATTCCGATTATTAACCGATTAGTTTGACAACAACACTTTTTACAACAAACAAATAGATGATAATTAATCATATAATTGCTTTTTGGTTAACTTTTGGTTTAAGTTGATAAGTTTACAATTTTGATAATGTCCCTTTTGAAAAAAAGCAGCAAAAAAGGCAAAAAAATCGCCAAAAATGTTTGGTCGGAGAGAAAGATTTGAGTACTTTTATGGGCTGCAAAAATGATGCAGGAGATTGAATTTTGAGTTTTGGGTTTTAGCCCACTAACAAACAGAAACACAGCGAGTTGCCAAAGCAATTTGGAACTTGTGCAAAGTGTTCGGAATTGCAAGATTTTTTGGAAAAAATGTTTTTTCAAGAAGTTTTCACAATCTCTTGCCGACTTGCGGCAAAAATATTATTTAACTGTTTAACGAAATTTAAGGATACGGTCTTATGACAACAAAAAATTGCGAAGAGGTTTGGGCGAAATGCTTGGAAATAATTCAGGAGAATCTGCAAAAGGCGGCTTTCAATACTTGGTTTGCTCCGATAGTTCCAGTCGAACTCAAAGACAACCAGTTGACTATACAGGTGCCAAGTACATTCTTTTATGAATACCTCGAAGAGCATTACATTGACCTGATGGCAATGACTCTGCACAGGGTTATCGGACCGGATGCCAAGCTGGACTACAGGGTTGTGGTAAGCAGCGACCAGAATATCGGGAAGTCGGTAACTGTCAAGATGCCGTCAAACGATACTCCTAAGAATGTTCCAAATACACCCAAAAGGCCTAGACTCGGAGATGGCGAATCACCAAATCCGTACGCTTATCCTGGATACACACCCATACAGATAGACCCGCATCTGAATCCGGAATACACCTTCGACAACTTTGTTGAAGGCGAATGCAACCGCCTCGCACGTGCCGCTGGTTTTGCAGTGGCAGGAAACCCTGCAGGAACTTCGTTCAACCCACTTTTCATCTATGGCGGATCTGGACTAGGCAAAACTCACTTAGCCAATGCAATAGGACTTGAAGTGAAGAAAAATTTCCCCGACAAGGTTGTGCTTTATGTCGATGCCAACAAGTTCCTGACTCAATATATGCAGGCAACACGCGACAACAACCAGACCGACTTCATCCATTTCTACCAGATGATAGATGTACTTATCCTCGATGATGTACAGTATTTCGCCGACAAGGAAGGTACTCAGAAAGTTTTCTTCCAGATATTCAACTACTTGCATCAGCATCAGAAACAGTTGATTCTTACTTCCGACAAGGCTCCGGTAGATTTGAACGGAATGGAGGAAAGACTGCTCTCAAGATTTAAATGGGGACTTGCCGCCGACCTTCAGGAACCGGACTTCGAGACAAGAATCAAGATCCTCAAGAGAAAGATCTACAAGGACGGAATCGAAATAAAGGAAGAAATCCTCGAATACATCGCATCGCACGTTACAAACAATGTACGCGAACTGGAAGGCACTCTTATCTCATTGCTTGCACAAGCAACCCTCAACAAGAAGGAAATCACCCTCGAACTTGCCAAGGGTATGATTGACAAGCTAGTAAAGAACACTCAGCGCGAAATATCAATCGACTACATACAGAAAATCGTATGCAATTACTTCTCAATGTCGGTAGATGCACTCAGCAGTAAGACCCGTAAGCGCGAAATCGTTCAGGCTCGCCAGATTGCAATGTACTTCGCAAAGAATATGACCAAGTGTTCGCTCGCTGTAATAGGCAACGCAATTGGCAACAAAGACCACGCAACGGTACTCCACGCTTGCAAGACAGTAAACAATCTTATCGAGACTGACAAGAACTTCAAGCACGACCTTGATGAGATTGAAAAGAGACTGAAGATGTAGTAATTTTTCATATAATATCAATTGGGGCTTTGCCCCATTTTTTTTATGGTCTGGATAATACTCTGTGCAATATCATACATTGGCATCTTCGTGATGTTCAAGATAATAGATGTCAAAAAGGCACCACTTATAAATTGCATTGTTGTGAACTACCTAACCGCCGCAGTCCTCGGATTTTGCGTCTTTGGTTCGCTCCCTGTCGTTAGCATAGTGAAGGCAAGTTGGTTTCCAATGGGCATTTTGCTAGGCTTCCTTTTCATTGTTACATTCCTGTTAGTAGGCATTTCGTCGAGTAAAACGGGAATCGTAATAACAACTGTGGCCAGCAAGATGTCGCTTGTAATACCTATGCTGTTTTCGATAATAGCCTACAATGAAACAGTTTCTGTTGTAAAGGTTGTGGCAATAGCCCTTGCTGTTGCTTCTGTTTTCCTATGCACCTACAAACCGTCGGGTAGCAAGGCAAAGTCGGACGTATGGAAGTTTCTGTTGCCGGCAATAATCTTCGTTGCAATGGGTGCAAACGATTCGCTAGTAATATATTCACGGGAAAAATTTGGCATTTACGACGATGCCGCACTTTTCACGGCCACGCTATTTGCAATATCTCTTCTTTGTGGAATAATTTATTCAATCGTAAAGGAAGGCACTTTAAGGAACTTCTTGAAATTCAAAGTCTGGTTATTTGGAATATTACTTGGCTCGTTCAATTTCGGCTCGGTATATTTTGTTATACGGTCGATGAATACAGGACTGATTACAACTTCTTCATTATATGGCATCTGCAACACATCAACCATACTGCTGTCCATTCTCATAGGCGTAATGTTCTTCAAGGAAAAACTAACCAAGTTGAATATTATCGGTGGTGTGTGTGCCTTGGCAACTATTGTGCTGATGGCGTATGCGGGAATGTAAAAAAAAATGGCAGCCTTTTGAACTGCCATTACCTATGTCAAACTAAAATTTTATTCTGGCAAGTCGGTTAGTATCTGACCGCTTTCGTAGTGGTTGCCATTGTAATCGCCACCGCTTTCGAGCCATACATTGCCACCAGCGCAATTTACGAATGTGTTGTTGCTATGATTAATTCTGCCAAGAAGTTCAACATCATCCAAGGTTATTCCATAGTGCAGACTCTTGCCTATGGTGCAGTTGGTAAGTGTTAGACGCGATTCACTATATACGCAAATGCATCCGCCGTGGAAACTCTCAGTGTCTTCACCGCAGTTGACCACTGTGCAGTAGTTCATCACTGACGCTTGCTTGGTGCTGTGATACTTTATTCCATTCCAATAGCTTTCTTCGTCTTCCATACCGCGGAAAATAATAGGCTTTTCGGCTGTACCGTTGGCAACGAGGGTGACCGCCTCTTGCATGTCAACATTCTGTCCGCTCTTGAAGTACATCTGTGTGCCAGGCTC
>CACWOG010000069.1 GCA_902762455.1 uncultured Bacteroidia bacterium
GTCCTTGCTTTACTTCTTTTTCTTTACTTTTCTCTTCTTTACTTCTTTTTAGAAATCTATTTCTGGACGATTGCGTCCTTTATCCTGGAAGCCTTTCATGTTGTATGAGAAGGTAAGCATATAGTATCTCGACAGGGTTGGCGATTCGCGGTAGTAAACCGTATTTGAATATGCATACTGGGCAATCGAAACGCTCTGGTTCAGAAGGTCGCAGGCTGCGAGACGAAGCTCAAACTTGTTGCCCTTGCCAAGATACTGCTTTATTGAAACATTCAGGATGTGCATATCTGGATTGTTGGTAAACTCGTTGTTCAAGTATTTGTTGTACTTGTAGTTGGCCTCCAAGTAGGTGCGACCGAACATCTGCCATTTGATTGATGTGCCGACATTGTAGTTCGTTGTCTTGTTGTTGTTGAAGTAGTTTTCCGACTTGTAGGTTGTAGTTGTGTAGCCGTAGCGACCGTTTATTCTCCAAGTAAGTTTGTCCGAAAGGTTTATCTGTAATGTAAGGCTTGGAGTGAACGAATTGCTCTGAGACTTATTTTCTATTCCGTTGATGAAAGTCGGGTTCTGGTCGTAGCCGTAGCGGAAGCCTAAGTGGGTTGTAAATTTTGACTTTACGATAGGAAGTTCCAGATGTATGTTTGCACCTGCTTCGTGTCCACCGTGTACAATTTCCGGGGTGCGAACATTCCTGTATCCAAGACCATCCACATATTCGATTTTTTGGTTGTAGGTTATAAGGTCTGGCTGGTACGAATAGTCAAGACTTACGAAAGCTCCCATAAATGACGCTCGGTTGTGGTATCCGAACATTGCACTTGTGTTGTGAGAACTTGTGTATGAAAGGTTTGGATTTCCATTTACTACATACAGAGGGTCCATATTAGTTGAAATCGGTTGCAAGTAGGTGAAATCTGGCTCTTCAATGTCATACGAGTAATCAAATGACATCCAGATGTTGTTTGGCGATTCCCAGTTCAATTCGAAGTAGGGGATAACGCTTCCGTAGTTGCGTCTGAGCGGGTCGCCATCGACATTTGCACGTGTGTATTTGCCGTTCTGCTGCAAGTTCTTGTATGCTGCACCTGCGTTGATATACAATCCGTTGAATGAATATGCAAATGCAACTCCGAGACGGTTGTAGAAGAGGTCGCGCTGCGAAATTAGCGACAGCGAATCAATGGCGGCATTAGACTGAAGTTCGTCCTGTGCTTCGTGCGAAAGCTTTTCTGTGTTCATCGCGAAGTTGTAGAATGTGCTGAATGTGAATCGTTTGCCGATAGGTTCAACATACATTACGCTCGATTTCAAATTGTTGGTATTCTTGTTCTGCGACGATGCAACCTTTATGCGCTCGTCGGGTGTTGTGGCATTGAAGAATTCGTTCAGATTCTCTTCGTTTTCCTTTTCCAGCGCTATTGTATTGTTGTTTTCGGCACTGATGGAGAAAGAGCGTTTGGGTTTCATGAACTTGTGGTTGTAAATCACAAGTGCATTGGTGTTTATGTTGTTGACTTTGTAGTCGCTGATTTCTGAATATTGATTAATAAGGTCGAGATTGCCACCTTGGTACAAGGCGAAATTGTTGTCGTTGTTTCTGTTTCCAGTGAACTTTACATTGATTCTACCGATTATGTAGTCGAGGGAGTCTATTTTCTCCTCGAGGCGAGCCGACAACGAGTGCGAAAAAATCTTATGGGCATTGTATGAAGTGTCGGTCTTGAAGTACGAGGTGTCGGTAAGCATTGTCTTCTGGTTGGCAAAAATGTCGGCGGTTGAATTAATCTGATTATAGGTATAGTTGGTGTAAAGAATGGTCTTGCCATCGTCGTAGTTGAAGTTTACACCGCCGCCGTAGTTTTGTGCGAAGCCGTTGCCGTCCCAATATAGGTTGCTGCCGAATCCGCCCCACCATCCGCCGTTGTCGAATCCGAAGTCGCCATTGTCGTGGGTAAATGCGCTCGACCCCTTGAATTCCTGCATGTCTTCCCAGTCTGTACGGGTGGAGTTGATGTCGTTGCCGTAGCCGATAACCGAGAGCTGGTACTTGTCGTTGAAGCGGTTGAAGCTGCCCTTTGCAAGCCACGGGATGAAGTTGCCATCGCCCCAGCCTGCGCCTACGCTTGCCTTGCCGAAGTAACCCTTCTTGTATTCCTGCTTCAGTTCAAGGTTCATAACCTTGTTCTGGGTACCATCCTTTATGCCTGTAAGCTTTTCCTGCTCCGACTTGTCGTTGTAAACCTGTACCTTTGAAACTGCTTCTGCATCAATGTTCTGGGTAACCATCTTGGGGTCGTCGCCGAAGAAGTTCTTGCCATCAACATATACCTTGCTGACATCCTTGCCCATCGACTTTATTCCACCGTCGGCATCAACTTCAATGCCTGGAAGTTTCTTCAGCAGGTCTTCTACGGTAGAACCAGGTGCAACCTTGAAAGTTGCTGCATTGTATTCTACGGTATCACCTTTAAATAATAACGGAGCCTGAGCTTCGTGTACAACGACTTCCATAAGCACTTCGGCAATAGGCGACAACTTGAGGTTGCCGAGGTTTATGCTCTTGCCGTCGGTCTTCTTGATGTGCTTCTGGTAGGGCGTGTAGGTGATGTGCGAAATCTTCAGCAAATAGTCGCGGTTTTTCACATTCTTGAACACAAAATGCCCGTCGGTGCCAGAAATTGCATATTCGAGCAGGGTAGAGTCGCTTTCGTTGAGAAGCATTACGGTTGCAAACGGTACTTCCTCGCCAGTATCGGCTTCAATGAGGTTTCCAGAAATTTCAATATTCTGAGCAAAAATCCTTGCAATGCATATTGCCGATATGAATAATAATGTGATAAGCCGCTTCATATATCTATATTTTATGGCACAAAAATATAATTAATTTTTTGCGGAAATTGTACCAAAGAGAGTTTTATGTAAACTTTAACACAACGAGAGTCTAAAAGATTAGAGGAAGACCAGTCCAACATAAGATTTTGAATCTTTGAACCTCTGAACTATAGAGTCGTTGCACGCAATGACTCTACATTGTCTTCCTTGAACTGTTGAACGTTAAACTTTAAACGTTGAACGTTGAACCAGAAACTTAGACCAGCGCAGCCCTAGAAGTTCACCTTCGTTCCCTTGTTGATTCCGTACTTGTCGCAAAGACCTGCGTTGATTTCGATTACATACATTGCAGGGGCTTCGGAGGGTAGGGATGTGTCGTCCAAAGTGTTGGTATTCTTGCAGATGCTTACGACTTCGCGTTTTGCGTTTACATAGATTATATCCAAAGGAATCAGCGTGTTGTGCATCCAGAACGAACGCCAGTCCTCGTTGGAAAACAAGAAAAGCATTCCTTTGTTTTCGTCCATCTGCTTGCGGTACATTAGTCCGCGTGCGTGTTCTTCTTCGTTGGTCGCAAGTTCCATATCAATGCTGAAAATTACAGAATCATTGTCATTTAGGAATTGCAGTTCACCGTCTTTGCGGAATTCTGGAGGATTGTCGAAGTCGTATTTCTGGACTTTCAGTTCCTTGGTGGGCTTGTTGCCGTTGCTTGAACCTTTGGGTTTAGGAGTTTTGTTGCAAGCCGTTAATGCAATTGCAACTAATAGTATGTATGCTAATGCTTTGATTTTCATATTTAAGAGTTTTGTAAAGTGTGAAGTTTATAGTAAGTTCCTTGTTTTGCAATAAGTTCGTCGTGCTTGCCTGTTTCCACGATTTTTCCGTTTTCCACGACAATTATTATGTCGGCATTCTTTATGGTTGACAATCTGTGCGCAACGACAACCGAAGTCCTGTTTTTCATCAGATGTTCGATTGCTTCCTGCACCAGTCGTTCCGATTCGGTGTCGAGTGCCGATGTGGCTTCGTCGAGGATGAGGATTGGCGGATTTTTCAGCAAGGCGCGGGCTATGCTTATTCTTTGTCGCTGACCGCCAGAGAGTTTGCAGCCGCCATCGCCAATATTAGTCTGGAAGCCATTTTCGGTTTCCATAATGAAGTCGTAGGCGTTGGCTATTTTGGCGGCGCGTTCTACATCTTCCTTGGAAATGCCTTCCTGTCCGAGCGTTATGTTGTTGAGAATGCTGTCGTTGAATAGGATTGGAATCTGATTTACATATCCCATTAGGCTGCGCAGTTCCTTGAGCTTGTAGTCGCGTATGTTTTTGCCGTCGATTAGGATTTCTCCCTCGGTGACATCGTAGAAACGCGGAATTAGGTCAACAATTGTCGATTTACCCGAACCGCTCTGTCCTACAAGTGCGATGGTTTGCCCTTTCTTAATGGTGAAGTTTATACCGTGAAGCACTTCTGAATCGGCATTGTAGGCGAATTTTACATTGCGGAACTCGATTTCGTGGCAGAATTCGGAAATGTGTTCGTTGCCTTGAGAGTTGATTATCGGGTTTTGTGCATCAAGTATTTCGTTAACACGGTCAACTGATGCCATTGCCTTCTTCACATTGAACCAGCCTGTCGAAAGTGTTTTTGCCGGCTGAATAATCTGACTGAATATTACAAGGTATCCGATGAGTGCTTCTGGCGAAAGAGTGCTGTTTTCCGAAAGAATCATTGTCCCGCCGAAACACAATATTATAATCACTGCTATTGTTCCGAGAAATTCGCTCAGCGGACTTGCAAGAAAACGGCGGCGGTGTACCTTGTTCATCAAGGTAGTGTATTCTTCGTTGGCTTGCTCGAATTTGGTGTCGATGTGGTTTTCGGCATTGAAAGCCTTTATGACGCGCAGTCCGCCAATCATTTCATCTATTTGAGCAAGAAGTCCGCCCATCTGTTCCTGACCTGTCATAGAGGTTTTTCTTAGTGACCGACCAGTCTTTCCTATCAGAATGCCGAAAATTGGAAGCAGAATAAAAGCGAAAATCGTTAATTTCCAACTAATTACGCACATTGAAATCAGGTAGATGAGGATTTTGAGCGGGTCGCGGAAAAACATTTCGAGCGAACTGCCGATTCCCCAGTCGATTTCCTGCACATCGTTTGTCATCCTTGAGATTATGTTTCCTTTCTTCTCTTCGGTAAAGTAGGCGATTGAAAGATATAATGTCTTTTGGAACAATGAGTTGCGTATGTCCTTTATGACACCGTTGCGAATCGGCACAATGAAGTGGTTTGCCAGATATGCAGTGCCTGTTTTCAGGAATGCTGCGATTGCTACGATGCTTGATATTGTAATGAGTGCAGTAAGTTTGCCGTTATTGTCGATTATTGTTGTGAGCCAGTAGTAGAAGTTGTGCTTCATCGATTCGAGGTCGGTGATGCTCATTTCAACCATATCTCTCACAGGCTCCTGCGTGTTGAAAAGTATCCCGAGGAAGGGAATGACCATAGTGAACGAACAAAGGCTGAATATTGCCGACAGGAAGTTGAACAGAATGTTCAGCACGGCATAGCCCTTGTATGGCAGAATGTATCTTGTGACTTTCAGGATGTCTTTCATATTCCCGTGTAGTTGAACGGTGTTATCTGCATAAGTTCAGCCTTCAAATCTTCGCTGACATCGAGTCCGCCGATGAAGTCGATGAAAGTCTGGTGTGTGACTTTTGCGTTTGTCCTTGTGAGAGCCTTGAGAGCCTCGTATGGATTGGGGTAGTTTTCGCGGCGAAGAATGGTCTGTATTGCTTCGGCAACTACCATCCAGTTGTTTTCGAGGTCGGCGTCAATCTTTTCGCGGTTGAGCAAAAGTTTCGACATTCCCTTGTCGAGCGATGCAAGTGCTATAAGTATATGTCCCATCGGTACGCCGAGGTTGCGCAGTACGGTCGAGTCGGTGAGGTCGCGTTGCAGACGGCTGATAGGCAGTTTGCGTGCCAGATGTTCGCAGATGGCGTTGGCGATTCCGAGGTTGCCTTCGGCATTCTCGAAGTCAATTGGGTTCACCTTGTGTGGCATTGCGCTCGAACCAACTTCGCCAGCCTTGATTTTCTGCTTGAAGTATTCCATCGAGACATAAGTCCAGATGTCGCGGGCAAAGTCGATGAAAATGGTGTTGATTCTTGCCATGCAGTGCATCAGGGCGGCAATGTTGTCGTAGTGTTCGATTTGTGTGGTCGGGCAACTGCGGTGCAGACCGAGGATTTCGTTTACGAACTTGTTACCGAAAGCCATCCAGTCGATATGCGGGAATGCAACATTGTGGGCGTTGAAGTTGCCTGTTGCTCCGCCGAACTTTGCGCTGAACGGAATTTGTTTCAGCTGGCGAATCTGCTCGTTGAGTCGGACGACAAAGACATTCATTTCCTTGCCAAGTCGAGTGGGGGAGGCTGGCTGTCCGTGGGTGCGGGCAAGCATCGGTATGTCTTTCCATTCGTCGGCAAGTGCAGCTATTGTAGCAACTGTGTTTTCGAGGCGAGGCAGATATACGTTTTCTACCGATTCCTTAAGCAGAAGAGGTGTTGCCGTGTTGTTTATATCCTGCGAAGTAAGCCCGAAGTGGATGAACTCCTTGAACTGCGACAGCCCGTGTGCATCGAAGTATTCCTTTATGAAATATTCAACAGCTTTAACGTCGTGGTTTGTGGTCTTTTCGATGTTTTTTACCTTTTCGGCATCATCGGCAGTAAAATTTCTATATAGGTCGCGCAGAAGTTCGTATTTGCTGCTGTCGAAATTTTTAAGCTGAGGAATGGAATTTTGGGTAAGTTCAATGAAATATTCGATTTCAACCCTAACGCGGTATCTTATAAGTGCGTATTCCGAAAAATATTCTCTAAGTTCCTTTGTCTTAGAATAGTAGCGTCCGTCAATCGGACTTACAGCCATTAATGCATCGTTTGACATACTTATGTGTTTTATAGGGTGCAAAGTAAAGAAAAAAAAATGAGGTATGAAATATGTATTTCAATCGTAAATAAGTGAAGATTCAATAAAATCGTCAATCGTAAATCCCTTTATGGTATCCTCAGGAACTTATGCATCTGCACCGAAATCTTCCATTTCGGATTTTTCTTCACATAATTGACAACCATGTCGCCGGTGCGTTTGAACTGACTCCATTCGGGCTGGAGGTAAAGTTCGCAGCGTCCGCTGACCTTTTGTGAGCATTTTTCGGCCCATTCGAGGTCGGTTTCGTCAAAAATGACGACTTTTAGCTCGTTGGCAAGCTGGTAGAACTCGGGAAGGGGTGGCATCTGCTTCTTGGGCGATACGCAAATCCAGTCCCACACTCCGCTGAACTCGTGTGCTCCGCTGGTTTCTATCATTGTGGTTATGCCTGCTTGCCGTGAAAGTTCGGTAAAACGGTTGAAATTGTAAATTAATGGTTCTCCGCCTGTTACAACAATGGTGTCGGCGGTGGTCTGCCTTACGCGTTCGATAATGTCGGTTATCTTTACAAACTGGTCGAGGCGCGGAACCCACGATTCCTTCGAGTCGCACCAGCGGCAGGCAAGGTCGCATCCGCCCAAGCGCACAAAGTAGGCTGCTTTTCCACTGTTGAAGCCTTCGCCCTGTATGGTGTAGAATTCCTCCAATACGGGAATTTTGTCGTTTTTCAGTTCGTTTATGAATTCTTCTGTCATGGTTTGTTTTGTTTAGATTACCATCCTAGTAATTATTACTCTCTAATCGTCATTCCGTAAAGCTGAACGAACCGACTAAGGTACGTGTCGCGTGAGTTCGCTTGTACGGAATCTCCTTCTAATAACGTTTCTCTAGGAGATTCCGCATAGTTGAACAATATTACGCTCCCCGTTCCGTATCGCGTTATTGTTCTAACTTGTGGAATGACGAAAGGGGTGTCATTTCGGAAGGTATAATGAACCAGCGATACGGAACGGGGAGCTGTGTGAATTAACCTATCCGAAACGTTGCTTGCAACCTCGCGAAGCTTGCGAGCAATCTCCTTCGTTGCTATTATTGTATTATGTTTATATACTTTCATTTTATTATTCCGTCAAGGATTTTCCTTGCGGCATCGACATTTACCATTATGTTTATCATTTTCAGCTTGATGTAGTCCTCGCTGTAGAAGCGGTAGCCACGGTGTTCGCCATCCATCCCGCCCGAACCAGAGTCCTTTATCAAGTACCAGTACTGATTCTTAATCTTTTGGTAACCAACAATCTGTATGCAGTGGTCGTCGGTAGTGCAACCGTTTTCGAGACGCATTTCGCGCGAGTCGGCGTTGATGTACTTGGTAGGAATGTCGAAAGTGGGGATTATGCCGACTTCGGTTTCCTTCACATAGCCGGGTTCGGAGGTGTCGCCGCAGAGGCTTACCGAATAGCCGTTTGTGATGGCGTTGCGGATAATCCAGATGTAGTCGTCGAGCGAAATGTTGTAGTATTCGTTGCTATGCCACCAGTTGTCGGGTTCTTCGAGTTCGTGGCGCTGGTTGTACGGGTATTTCTTGAACGACATGAAGCTGAAATAGTCGTTCGGTCTTACTTTCAGGTATTCCTCCATAAACGATTTTGGCGTGTAGGTCTTGCCATCGTAGGTGAATGTTTTGGGAGGCGTACAGATGTTACGGTCGAGGATTTCCTTTACCTTGCCAACAACATCGTCGTCCCAGAGGTTTTTGTTTGCAACCTCGTCGAGATAGGCCTTGAACTCGGTGAAAAGCTTCACATGGTTGTTGTATTTCTGACCTTCCTTCAGACCGTTGTAGGCAGAGTAGGGCATAAGTCCGTGGTTGAACATCACGCGCTTGATGGCGTTCGATTCGCTGCCTTCGCCAAGTTCGATATTGCCGCGTGTGCGGACAAACTCTTCGGCGCGGGCTACATATTCCCAGTAAACCGTGAACATTTCCGATAGTTTCACCTGATGTCCGCTCTTGCGGTAGGCTTCGCTCTCGATGAACGAGGTTGCCGAGTATGCCCAGCAAGTTCCGCTAAGTCCCTGCGATACAGGCTCGTTGTGCCATACTATTGTGTATTTTGCTGGGTCGGTGGGGTAGGTCTTGCCGTCGAAGTCCATTACGAACTTTTTGTCGTTTGGTGCATCGCCTTCCTTGCCGGTGATGTCCTTCATTATTTCCTTCTGCATAAATCCCGATGGCGATGCTGCATATTTTGCCTTGTCGGGCTGCTGTGCGAATGCTGTGGTTAACAGCAGGATGAGTGGTATAATTGATATGGTTCGCTTCATATTCAAATTTTTTGCAAAGTAAATGAAAACTAAATACTTTCGTTTTATTTTTTATGTACTTCTTTTCCCTTTAAATTTTTTACATCATATCTTACCAAGTTCATTATGGATGATGATGTAGAATCGTAAACTTCCCAGCGCACGACACCG
>CACWOG010000070.1 GCA_902762455.1 uncultured Bacteroidia bacterium
TTTTCTGTGCATCGGTAGAAGAAAACTGCAACTTTGTGCTTCTGCAGGTGAAATGCGATTGCGGTGAGAACAGACGTTTTACGCCTTTTTGTTCCTGTGCCTGCAAGGTCTTGGCAATCCAGTCGCGATGTTCAAAAACAAACCTTTCAGCGTCAGCATAACTGACCCTGAAAGGTATGGATAGATGCACTCCCTTTTCGGGATGCACGGTCAAACGCATTGAATTACAGTTGCGACGTTTTGACACAACCACATCGCCAATGCCTTCGACACTAATGATTCGCTGCATTACTTGCGTGGCAGCTTGCTTAATTTCTCGTAACCTTCGTTGACGGTGGTAAGCATTTCGGAAATATAACCCTTGTAGTTTTCCTTTACTGCCTTCTTTTCCACCTTCGAAGTCGGAGTGTTAATCTTCGAAAATACTTCCTGCTTCTTAAGCAATACGTTGTTGATGATTTCAGTAACAGGCTCGGTCGGCTGTGCTGGATACAAGTCAACGTACAATACGCAATCCGACAAAAGTTCGCTTGTCATGTAATCAATGTCTCTCTTTAATACTTTTCTACTTGCCATAGCTTTAAAATTTTTCGCAAAATTAAATAAATTTTCGGTTAGGAATTAAATGATTTGACAATTTTAGTAAGACGTTGCACGCAACGTCTCTACAAATTGTTAATTATCAATTATCCATTGCCCATTATCAATTGTTAATTGTCAATTGTTATCCCAACATTGCCTTCACTATTCCCGAAAGGGTCTTATTATCGGTCTGGCCAGCGAGTTTTGCACTTGCTGCACCCATTACCTTGCCCATATCTTTTATAGTGCTAGCGCCTGTTTCCTTAATAATCTCGGCAACAACTGCCTTTACCTCGTCTTCCGAAAGTTGTTTTGGCAGATAGCCGGCAATAACATCGGCCTGCGCCAGTTCCTTGTCGGCAAGATCGGGACGGTTCTGCGACTTGTACAAGTCAGCAGTTTCGCGACGTTGCTTAACAAGCTTCTGGATAATCTGCATCTCCTTGTCGGGAGTAAGTTCGGCATTGCCACCTTCGGTCTTTGCCAGCAAAAATGCAGCCTTCACAGCACGCAAGCCTTCAAGTTTTTCCTTCTCGCGGGCAAGCATTGCCTTCTTGATATCTTCGTTTACCTGTTCAAATATGCTCATAGTTGTATGTTTTAATTAGTTGTTTTTGTTTTTCCTGTCAAGGGCGGTTTCGTTTTCGAGGCTTGCAAGATAAGCATCGTCGTTGAGTTTGTCCAAGTCGCTCATGTGCTTGAAGTCGCTAGGCGAACGCATTTCGGCAGGATTAAGCACTACGTCATTCATCGGCAATGGCTGTCCAAATTCGATAGTGCTAACCTCGGGCGGTGTTTCCATAGGTTTTGCCTCGTATGGGAATCCTGTGGCAATCACCGTAGTACGGATGTTTTCGCCAAGGCTGTCATCGAAACAAGTACCCCAGATAACATTTGTCCCCTGCCCTGCCACCTTTGTCAGATGGTTGGTAATGTTTTCAAACTCAGGCATTGTAAGTTCGTGTTCGCCACGCGGTGTGGTTATGTTGAGCAGGATATTCTTTGCTCCCTTTATGTCGTTGTCGTGAAGCAACGGAGAATCCAGAGCCTCGGAAATAGCCTTTAGGTCGCGACCTTCGCCAGATGCCTCGGCAGACCCGAGCAATGCAACACCACTGTCCTTCATTACCGAATTGACATCGCGGAAGTCAACGTTTACATGTCCGTGCCTGGTTATTATCTCGGCAATACCCTTTGTTGCGGTAACAACCACCTCGTCGGCCTTCTGGAACGCAGTGGAGAATGTGCAGTCCTTGAATTTGATGAGTTTGTCATCGTTTATAACCAAGAGTGCATCGACTGCATCACGCATTCTCATCACGCCCTCGTTGGCCTGATTTATTCGCTGGGTTCCTTCTGCGGTAAATGGTACGGTGACTACACCAATCGTAAGCATTCCTTTTTCCTTGGCAGCCTTTGCAATTACAGGCGCGGCACCAGTTCCAGTTCCGCCACCCATACCGGCAGTAACGAATACCATCTTAGTATTGTCGTTGAAAAGGTCGGTAACTTCGGTCAGGTTTTCCTTTGCTGCATCTTCGCCAACCTTCGGGTCGTTGCCTGCGCCAAGACCAGCCGTAAGTTTCTTGCCAAGCTGAATCTTTATCGAGGCTAAACTGTCGTTGAGTGCCTGACGGTCGGTATTGCACACAATAAGGTCAACGCCAACTATCTGAGACTTTGCAAGCTGGTTGACAGCATTGCTACCGCCACCGCCTACACCGATGACCTTGATTATATTACCCGTATCACCAGGATTGCCAATACCAGCCGAAACATCATCAATATTGACAGGTTGTATCCTTATATTTTTCCGTTCGGCAGCATCGGTAGCCGAAATAAACTGGAAATCATCGTTATACTTATAATCCATAATAGCTGATTTTAATTGTTACTATTCGTCCTCGTCAATTTTATCCATCAGATTCCTAAACATATCGCCAAATCTTCTCTTGGGCTTCTCCGGCTTCTTTTCCGGTTCCTTTTTCTCTGGTTCGGAAACAGGTTCGGGTTGTGGTTCGGGTACAGGCTCGGGCTTTGGTTCGGGCTTCTGTTCTACCAGTTCTTTCTTTCTTAATCCCTGTTCAAAATCGAAACCTTTCTTTACAAGTCCGACAACGGTTGAATACTGTGGTTTCTTGAGAGAATCGGCGAATTTGCCTTCGATGTTGGAAATAGGGCAGGCCAGACGTATGCTGTTTTTCAGGATGAAACTTGCAAGTTGGTTGAGGTTTGCAACGAGCGAACCGCCACCGGTTATCACTACGCCGGCAGGAACCTTGTCGGCATATACGGTTTCGAGCTGGAACTTGACGGCATTCAATATTTCCTCCATACGCGCCTGGATGACTTCGGACATTTCGTTGCGCGAAACATAAATGTTGCTGTTGACCTTTGCGGTCTTAACCTCTATGCTGACATCGGAGCCAGAAACATGCACGGCACTTCCGTACAAGCACTTCATACTTTCTGCCTGTTCGTAGGTTATGCCGAACTTATCCTTGATGTCGCCAGTAACAGTTGCTCCGCCAATCGGAATGACAGCGGTATGGATGACTTCACCGTCCTTATACACGGCAAGGTCTGATGTGCCACCGCCTATGTCAATCAACGCAACCCCGCGACGCTTCTCGTCATCGGTAAGCACAGCTTCGGCAGATGCAAGCGGCTCAAGGAAGACAGTACGGACATCAAGTCCTGCCTGAACGACACACTTCTTTATATTGTTGACCATCATTGTCTGCCCCGTGATGACATGGAAATTTCCGTAGAGATATTCGCACTGCTTACCCAGCGGATTGTCAACCACAGTTCCGTTTATCGAATACGAAAGCAATATGACATCAATGGTCTCGGAACCTGGGCGCACAACGTTCATTGCCATAGCCTTAAGTTCTTCCAGATGCCTTTCGGTAACAATACCGTTCACAAGCACGCGACAAGTATTGTCGGTTGTCTTGACGTACTGGCCAGCAATGCCAACATATACTTTTGGAAAGTCGGCATTATAATCTTTGCCAAGCTGGTTTAGCGATTCGGTTATAGCCTTTACGGTATCTTCAATGTTGCGCACAACACCGTGCTTAATTCCATTCGACTGGGCTGTTCCAAAGCCAAGAATGTCGAATTTGCCACTGTTTTCACAAGCTGCAACGGTAGCAATCTTGGTGGTTCCAATGTCGATTGCTGCGATTATTTTCTTAGTGTCATCCATTATTGCGTCTTTTACAAATTACTTGATCCTTGTATTTCAAATTAATAAGCGAATAAGCATTCCAGCCAGAAATTGCGAATCCTTCGCTATACATAGCTTCAAGCTTATTCATTTTCTTTTCGTAACTATCAAGTTCGCCAAGCAGTATTATGTGGTTTCCCACACGCGGCACAAGTTCCACCTCGTTTGAAGCGTTAACATATACCTGCGCAATCTGGTTGCTCCACAGCTCGTCGGACTGCAAATAGTCAACGAACTTGCAAATATCATCAATTTTCAATGAATTTTTATCGGTGTTTACATTATAGTTATCAACAGAATCCGATGAATAAAAGCAGTTGGACCTCAGATGTCCCGACAAAACCATTACATCGGCAGTATAGTAGTCGCACAACGGCATTACTTTCATGCGACTGTCAAGGTAGAACGATGCCGAATCCTCGGTCATAATCCTGACCATAGGGGCACGCTGTTTGATTTTCACGAAGACGTTACCTTTGAAATCGCCATACGCCTGTGTTTCCTCAACATAAACGTTTTCGTTTACAAGTCGTTCAATCTCAGCAAAATCTATTTCCGAGAACTTCACGGTAGAGTCAATTACCATTCCGCCGTCGCTGAGAATCTTCTTCACGACATCGTTGCTTACAAACGAATGTGCGTTGTCTATTTCAATACTTATCGAGTTGCAGGTCAGTTCCGCATACTTGCGCTTGACAAATATGCCTGTTGCAACGATGTAGGCGGTTACAAGGATTATGCCTACAATAATCTTATACGCTTTTCTTATTTTCATTTTCAGTTAAAAAATTGGTTATTGGTTTTACAAATCTGTCAATGTCGCCAGCCCCCATAGTAAGTAGTAGTTCAGGTTTCAACTTGCCAATCAATTCGATAAGTTCTGCTTTTTCGCAGAGATATTTTTCCTTGGCGTGGCAGTTGTCGTAGATGAGCGACGAAGTAACCCCCTCAATCGGAAGTTCTCGTGCGGGATAAATCGGTAGAAGTATAAGAGTGTCGCACTGCGAAAGGCTTTCGGCAAAATCCTTGTATAAGTCCCTTGTTCTGGTGTACAAGTGCGGCTGGAAAATGGCGGTTATCTTCTTCTGCGGATAAATCTGCTTTACAGCCGAAAGGAATGCCGAAATTTCGCCCGGATGATGTGCATAATCGTCAATATAGACACACTTTTCGGTTTGCAACTGTATGTCGAAACGGCGAAGTACACCAATGAAATTTTCCAGTCCCGTGCGAACTTCATCGGCGGTAGCACCATTGAGCATTGATACCGCTGTTGCCCCAACTGCGTTTTCAATGTTGTGACGTCCGCCAATCCTATACTTTATTTCGCTTATTGTTCCGAAAGGTGTATTGATGTCGAAAATGCAAAGTCCGTTGCCATACGAAATGTTTGTGGCATAGAAATTAAACTTGGAATCCTCGATGCCATAGGTATAAACGTTGAGGTCCTTGCGCAAACGCGACTTTACTGTTTCGGGGATGTCGGGGCCAAGCACAAGGTTTCCCTTCTTTGAAATCTTGTTTGTAAACTCCACGAAAGCAGCTTCCATATTTTCATAATTGCCATAAATGTCGAGATGGTCGGCTTCGATATGGCTAATGAGTGCGGTTGACGGCGAAAGGTGCAGGAAGGAACGGTCGAACTCGTCGGCTTCAACGACCACATTCTTGCTTTTAGGTTCAAGATGTAGATTCGAGTTGAAATTTTTTGATATGCCACCAAGGAAAGCCGAGCATTTATCCTTAGTCCTTGCCATTATGCACGACGTTATTGTCGAAATGGAAGTCTTGCCATGAGTCCCAGCCACAGCAAGGCATTTTTTCTTTTCGCAAAGCCGTCCAAGTGCTTCGGAGCGCTTTATCACCTCGAAGCCATTTTCACGGAAAAATGTCAATTCGTGGTGGTCGCTTGGTATTGCCGGAGTATAAATTACAAGTGTTGTATCCTTGTCTTTGTAGTACGAGCCTATAAGGTTTAGATTGTCATCGTAATGTACCTGTATTCCTTCTTCCTCCAAGTTGGTACAAACTTCGCTACGAGTACGGTCGTAACCAGCGACATTGTAGTCGCAAGCCTTGAAATAGCGGGCGATGGCACTCATACCTATACCGCCGATACCAATGAAATATATGTTAGAAATCTTACTTTTCATAAACCAACTTATATACTTCTCCTGCAATTACATTTGCGGCATCAAGAAGTTCCAGCTTCTTGATATTCTGCGATAACTTTTCGCGCTGCGGCATATCGGCTACGAGTTGCAAAGTCTTGTCCACAAGAATGTTGCGAGCATCAACATCCTTCACCATAAGGGCGGCATCCTTATCTACAAGAGCCATTGCGTTCTTGGTCTGATGGTCTTCGGCAACATTGGGCGAAGGTACAAATACCACTGGTTTGCCGACAATGCAAAGTTCCGAAATCGTACTTGCACCAGCACGCGAAACTATCACGTCGGCAGCGGCAAATGCCAAGTCCATCTTGTAGATGAAATCGTTGACATACAAACCTTTCCTTCCTTCTCCGACAATACCGCGTGCAGTAGCGATATAGCCCTTGCCAGTCTGCCAGATAACCTGCACGCCTGCATCTGCGAACTTCTGAAGCCCACCGGCAATGCTTTCGTTAATGGTAAGTGCTCCAAGGCTTCCACCAACAACCAAAACTATTGGCTTGTCGGCTTCAAGTCCGAAAAATTCAAGTGCCTCGTTGCGCTTCGATTCAATGTTGCGAATATCCTGACGTACAGGATTTCCAGTCTTCATGATTTTTTCGGTAGGGAAGAAGCGTTCCATATTGTCGTAGGCGACGCAAATCTTGCGAACCTTGCCAGCCAGTTTCTTGTTGACCACGCCAGGATACGAATTCTGTTCCTGAAGCAAACAGGGGATGCCAGCCTTGGATGCAGCATTGAGGGCAGGATAACTAGCATATCCGCCAACGCCTACAGCCACATCGGGACGAAAATCGGCAATTATCTTCTTTGCCTTCTTGTTGCTCTTCATCACGCTCAAAGCAAACTTGAACCACTTGAGCGACAATTTTCGCGGCATACCCATTATGGGAAGGCCAATTATGTTATATCCAGCAGCCGGTACTTTTTCCATTTCCATTCTGCCTTCGGCGCCAACGAACTGAATTTCCACATTCGGATAATTTTCGCGCAAAGCATTGGCTATCGAAACGGCAGGAAATATATGTCCACCTGTTCCACCACCGCTAATCAGCACCTTGAATTTATTCTCGTTCATTTTCTTCTATGTTTAATTCGTTATCATTAATCATTTCCAAGACATCCCTTCCCGAAACTCCGCCGTTGTCCTCATCATCAATTATAACTTCGGCATCGCCATTGTCAACAACAATTTCGGTATTTCCGTCGGCAGTTGCAGCAACGGCTTCCTTGGTCTTGGTCTCCAGCATTTTGTCGGCTACATTAGTATCGTTTTCTACTTCACGGCTAACACTAAGGATTATGCCCATAGCAACACCCATAAAAAGTAGCGATGACGTTCCATAGCTAACAAACGGCATTGTCTGTCCCGTAACAGGAATAATATCTGTTGAAACTGCCATGTTTGACAAAGCCTGCAGAACTATCATTGCCGTAAGTCCAAGCACCAGATATTGTCGGAACTTATACTTAGGCTCCAGATTGTCGGGTGTTTTTGACAGTTTGTTTATCTTCTTCACAATGCTAATAGCCCTGTAGAACAGCATTATGTAGAGCCACATCAGGAACATTCCACCAATCAGGCCGACTTCCTCGACGATATTGGCAAAAATGTAGTCGCAGTGAACGTTTGCAAGCTTAACCTTTGCGTGACCGTTTCCCGGTCCTCGTCCAAGCACTCCGCCCGAAGCCACAGCCATTTTTGCATTGTTAACCTGTACCTGGTCGTCCTTGTTGGGATTGCCTTCTATCCACGACTCAACCCTTGCCCTCCAAGTGGGGAAACGCCATATATCAATGTTGGTGTAAAGAATCAGAGCCAGAAATAGTCCAGCACCGACAACCGCAGTAATCAGAAGTCCCCAGAAATAAGACTTCTTGATATTGCTGAATGCCAACAGCACCATTGCCTCGATAAAAACCAATACTGCTGTTGAAAGGTTAGACGGCATAATAAGGAAACAGGTGAGCGATATAGGCAGCAGAATGCTTTTTACGAACGAGCCTATGTCGTTTATTGATGTTTCCTTTTTCGAGAGTATGTGCGCTAAGAACATAAGCAAGGCAACCTTTGCTATGTCGGAAGTCTGTACAGTAAGAGGTCCGATATACAACCAGCGCTTTGCTCCGTTCACCTCTGGGGCGAAAGCCCATGTTACTATCAGCAGAACTATCGAAAGCGCGTACAGCAAAAATGATGTAAACCGGAAGAACTTACAAGGAATCTTATGTATCAGATATATACACACGACGCCAAGCAGTAATCCGCCCACATGCTTAAACAAATGCCCAGTTGTGTTGTCGCCGGGCAACTGCACCGAACCGCTATATACCGACAAAACCGAATACATAAAGAGGAATGCCAGTATAATCCATATACCGCGGTTTCCCCCGAATATTAATCGGAATCGCGATTTCTTCGGTGCCAATTCTCCATTTTCCATTTTTTCCATAGTTATTTAATTATAGGTTTCTGACTGCAATCTTGAACTTGTTGCCACGGTCTTCGTAGTTGTCGAAAAGGTCGAAGCTTGCACAAGCAGGCGAGAGCAATACGGTATCGCCAGGCTTACCCATGTGGTATGCTTCGTTTACGGCATCGTCCATGCTGGTTACGTCAACCATCGGGATTCCGCTCTTGTCGAAAGCCTTGTGAATCGGGCTATTGTCGATACCCAAGCAAACTATGCCAGTAACTTTCTTCTCAACTAGTTCGCGCAACTCCTCGTAGTCGTTGCCCTTGTCCTTGCCACCAACAATCCATACTATAGGAGTAGTGACCGATTCCAATGCATACCATACCGAATTGATGTTGGTTGCCTTCGAGTCGTTGATGAACTTTATTCCCCTGATGGTGAGAACCGGTTCCATACGGTGTTCCACGTTCTTGAAGTCCATAAGGCTTTCGCGGATGACATCGTTCCTGATGTTGAGCACCTGAGCAACGATACCAGCAGCCATCGAGTTATAGACGTTGTGCTTGCCCTTGATTGAAAGGTCGTCGATGAGCATTGTCAAGGTCTTGCTGCTGTTGTTTACATAGTCGATTGACTTTTCGTCCTCGCTGAGCATAGCGCCGTTCTTCACCTTTCTCTTCTTCTGGGTGAACTCGAGCTGGGTAGCAAGGATTTCGCGCTTCGATATTTCGTTTATGATGACCTCGTCGTCGGAACAGTAGATGAAAGAA
>CACWOG010000071.1 GCA_902762455.1 uncultured Bacteroidia bacterium
TCAGAAGCGTATCGACGAGTTGCTGCCGTTGACGTGGGGCGATAATGTGCCGGAAGATTCTCCGGAGAATATTGAGTTGTCGCTTCTCTCCGACCTCGTAGCCGAGTACGAGGATGTACATTATCCGATTGCAGTACCTTCATTAGTGGAGGTGCTCAAACTTCGTTTGTACGAAATGGGGTTGACACAAAAGAGCGCCGCAGAACTATTGGGCATCAGTTCGCCGCGAATGAGTGAGATTATGCATGGCAAGACAGAGCCATCGTTATCGCTTGCACGAACAATGTGCCAGAAACTCGACATAGAGCCATCGATAATGCTTGGCATATAGGTCGTATCTACAGCGAGGTGAAAAACCGTCCTCCATACAATGTGGAGATGGTGATATATGAGGAGGAGAAATAACTGATTTCTACATCGTACCACTGAGGTGCAATGCATTGCGTCACTTCTTTGATTTCACCTCTATCTTTAGCCTTTTGCCCATAAACCTGCGGTTCTTGAAAACCTTCAAAACCTTTTCCTGCAAATCGGAATCGACCTCAAAGAAAGTATGTCCAGTGAGAATTTCTATCTTGCCGACTTCGGCACCAGCTAGCAAATCGCTCGAATTGATGACATCCATAAGTTTCATCTTGGTAAGACCATCCTTCTCGCCTACCGTAATGAAAAATTTTGTGTATTTCATCTTGCGACTGCGCTTGTCGAATCGGTCATCTGAATTGCGTTGCTTGCCACCTTTCTTCTCATCCTGCTTGCGACCTTTGCATTTCTTGTCCTTGTCGTAGATGTTGATGTCATGCGACCTTTGCCCTTCTTATCCTTGTCGTAGATGTTGATGTCAGCAGCACCTTTATAATAATTAAGGAAGCGGTTGAACTCGGTTGAGACAAACCTCTTGATTAGTTCCTCTCGGTCGAGCGATTGAAGACGGAGCATTATTGCAGGAAGGAATTCCTTTATCTGACCATCTATTGTTTCAATAGCCATTACCTTGTCAATCATCGACATAAGTTGAATCATACAGATTTCCTTGCCATCGGGAATCTTCTTGCGGACAATTTCCTTCTTGAGCAACTTTTCGATTTCACGAATCTTGTGTTCCTCGCGCGTATGGACAATTGTAATGCACATTCCGCGTTTGCCAGCACGACCAGTACGACCGCTACGGTGGATATAAGTTTCGCGTTCGTCGGGAAGGTTGTAGTTGATGATATGCGTGAGGTCGTTGACATCGATTCCTCGGGCTGCAACATCGGTAGCCACAAGCACCTGCAAGTGTTTCGAGCGGAACTTCGCCATCACCATATCGCGCTGAGCCTGCGACAAGTCGCCGTGCAACGAGTCGGCATTGTAACCGTCCTGAATAAGTTTGTCTGCGACTTCTTGAGTCTCCTTGCGCGTACGGCAGAAAACAATTCCGTAGATGTTAGGATTTATGTCAACTATGCGTTTCAAGGCAAGATAGCGGTTCTTGGCACTGACGAGATAATAGACATGGTCAACATTTTCGGCACCAGAATTTTTCTTTCCAACCGAAATTTCCATTGGCTGCATCATATAGTCCTCAGCAATACGACGAATGTCATCCGGCATAGTTGCCGAAAAAAGAAGCGTCTGCTTGAAGTCGGGCGTTGACGACAAGATATTGTCCAAATCCTCCTTGAAGCCCATATCGAGCATTTCGTCGGCCTCGTCGAGAACCAATGTTTTTATCTTACCTATTTTCAATGCTTTGCGTTCAATCAAATCCATAACACGACCTGGTGTTCCCACAACAATGTGCGCACCAGCCTTCAGCGACTTTATCTGCGGTTCGATTGAAGCGCCACCATACACGGCAACAATCTTCACTTCGGGCATAAATTCGGCAAACGAAATCAAGTCCTTGGCAATCTGAACGCAAAGTTCACGCGTTGGCGAAAGGATAATAGCCTGCGTCTGGTTTAAATTTGCATCGATGCGCTCAATTATCGGAAGACCAAAAGCAGCGGTCTTTCCTGTACCGGTCTGCGCCAGTCCTATAATATCCTTCTCGGACGACAGCAACTGCGGTATAACTTTTTCCTGTATGGGTGTTGGATTCTCGAAACCGCGCTTTTTTATTGCGGCCAATAATTTTTCGTTTAGTCCAAAATCTTCGAATGTTGACATAAAAATAAATTTGGCGCAAAAATACAACTTTATTTACGATTTACGAGTTACGATTTACGAATTGTCAGCGTAAAGCTAAAGGTTGACAGACATGATGCAGGGAATTTCAAGTTACGATTGAAGATTCTATTCTTCAAAAAAATTCAATCAAAAAATCGTCAATCCAAAGTCGTAAATATTACTTATCTTTGCCGAAAATTAAAAAGCAAAACATTAATAAAATTTAAAACACAATTTGAAATGAAAAAGGTTTTAGTAGCAACCGACAAACCGTTTGCAAAAGAAGCAGTTGATGGCATCCAGGCAAAGGCAAAAGCCGCTGGATACGAAGTTATTTTACTCGAAAAGTACGGAACCAAAGACAAACTTTTGGCTGCTGTAGCTGATGTTGACGCAATGATTATCAGAAGTGACGTTGCCGACAAGGAAGTTATCGAAGCTGGCAAGAACCTCAAGATAATCGTAAGAGCTGGTGCAGGTTTCGACAATATCGACCTCAATGCAGCAACAGCTTGCAATGTAGTTGCAATGAACACTCCCGGTCAGAACTCGAACGCAGTTGCTGAACTCGCTATCGGTCTCATGATTATGGCAGCAAGAAACAACTACAATGGAAAGTCAGGTTCGGAAATCCACGGAAAGAAGCTCGGTATCTACGGTTACGGAAACGTAGGTCGTCTCCTTGGCAAGTACGCTATGGGATTCGGCATGGAAGTAGTTGCATACGACCCGTTCCTCACAAAGGAACAGATTGAATCGACTGGTGCAAAGCAGTGCACCAACCTCGACGACCTGTTTGGCACATGCCACTACATTTCGCTCCACTGCCCTGCTAACGATGAAACAAAGAAGTCAATTAACATGAGCAAAATCGGTAAGATGCCTAAGGGTGCAACTCTTATCAACACTGCCCGCAAGGAAGTCATCGACGAAGACGACCTCAAGAAGGTTCTCGCTGAAAGACCAGACTTCAAGTATATGGCAGACGTTGCTCCAGAATGTGCAGCCGAACTCAAGGAAAACTATGCTGACCGTGTATTCTTCACACCGAAGAAACTTGGTGCTCAGACCGAAGAAGCAAACGTTAACGCTGGTATCGCAGCAATCAACCAGATTGTTGACTACTTCGAGAACGGAAACGAAAGATTCAGACTCAACAAGTAAGAATCATTTCCTACAAAATAATAAAGCCGTCCATTTAGGGCGGCTTTATTATTTTGTATCATAAGCCATTACCTGACCATATTTACGGTACCCTGTTTTCTATGCTCGATGCCATATACATCCTCAAACTGACAGTACCAGTAGTAAATGCCATTCTCCATAACCTTATCGCCCTTGCGTTTGCTACCCATATCGGTTCCATCCCACGAACCTTCGGAGCAAGCATCACAATTTGCTGCTGGGAAATATTCCGTTGTCCTAAATACTAGTTCTCCCCAACGGTCGTAAACAGTCAACAGGAAGTTGTTTCTTGATATACCGTTTCCACAAATCCTGAAGCAGTCGTTAAGACCATCGCCATTAGGAGTAAATGATGTTGGTGCATAGAACGAGAACTGGCTGTAAACCGTAATTGTCCTAGATGTGGTGTCTTTACAATGGTGGTCGTTTTCGGCAACGAGAACAACCTCGTATTCACCCATTTCAGGATATACGTGTCGTGGACTTTCGTATGTTGAACTATCTTGATCACCAAAGAACCAGAAATACCTAGAAGCATCAATCGACCTGTTGTTGAACAAAACTTCTGCAGAAAGAACTGATACTTGCTGCACATCAGCGTCAAACAATGCTCTTGGAACTGGATATGCATGAATCATTTGCTCGTATGTCTTTTCAATCTTGCAACCGAACTCACTCCAAACCGACATAGTAACATCGTAGTCGCCAGGCTTGGTGTATGTATGTGTTGGCTGTTCCGTTTCGGCGAAGTCGTTGTCCCCAAACGTCCACAAATACTGCGTGCCATTGATATTCAATGGAGCAAAATCTACAGTAAGTGGCACACAACCTTCAACATTGCTTGCCGTAAATATTTCTTCTGGATAAGTATGAACAAATATCTCAATCGAATCCACAACAGATGGCGTTCCGCACATATCGGTAAGTGTAATGTAGAACATTGTGGTCGAATCTGGTCTTACCGTAAACGGCGACGGCACTACCCTACCATCCTGCAATGTCAAAGTATAAGGGCCTCCGTTTCCACCATCAGCCTCGACATAAATCAACGCCTCGTCACCCTGGCAAATAGTATCGAAACTTGTAACAACAGATGCTATTCTTAAGTCGGGATTAACCTTTACCGTTACTGGAGAAAGTTCTACCGAACATCCGTGCGAATCGTAAATTGTAAGCCTATAAGTAGATGTTACCGTTGGTGACACATCGTAACGCATACCATTATACTGAACACTATCTGGTCCCATCCATCTGTAGTCGTAATATGGAGAACCTCCTGTTACCTGCGTTGTCAATGTAGCAGTCTGACCATTGCAAATTGTAACGTTGCTCATCGGCAATGCCACAATCGGGTCAGGTTCTGGAATATTGAATTCCTCAAGGTAACGGCAACCATTGCTATCGTGTACCGTAACAATGTATGAGCCTGCCGAAGTTGTAAGAATGTCGGTTGTGTTTCCGTTAGGCCACATGTAGGTATATGGTGGTGTTGCACCATCGACGAATATTCTTGCCTCGCCATCAGTTCCGCCATAGCACGAAACCGAATCCATAGACCTTGAAATCACGAAATCGTCTGGCTGGGTAATTACAAACGCACCTATTACAGAACATCCGATAAGGTCGGCAACCGTAACCGTGTATGCTCCGCTACATATGCCATCATATATATAGGTATCGGACGGCCAACTATACTGCAATGGAGCAAGACCTCCGTGCATTACAAGTTCGGCACGACCGTCGCAATGTCCGTAGCACTTTATCTGACGGAGAATAATGCTGTCGATTTCCATCTTCGGGCTGACAGTTACCGTCATTGTCTGAATATCGCTTGTACATCCGTGGTCGTCGCGCACGTATGCCGAGTAATGCGTTGTAGTTGTCAACTGAGTTGAAATTTCATTACTTGCTTCGAATTCTCCACTTCCATTGTTCCAGAAGTAGTGATAAGGAGCTGTTCCACCAAAAGCCGAAACGTGTACAGGAGTCGGTGTTCCTTCGCATACTGCATAGTCAGTAGTCATCTGTATGAGCAATTGCTCTGGTTGGCTCAACGCGACATATCCAGTCTGACTGCAATTGTTGTCATCGCTGACAGTAAGATAATACTCTCCAGCCGAAAGGTTTATTCTATCTTCTGGACCATCTCCCACATCCGACCACAGGTAATGCAAGTCGCCAGTACCACCACCGGCATATACTGATATTGCTCCGTCATGAGATGCATAACAAGTAAGATTTGTTGATTCAATTGTCTGAATAACAACCTCAGACGGTTCTGTGATTACATAAGACTGCTGTGCTGTACAGCCATTTGCATCGGTTATTGTCAAGGTATAGTTTCCTGCGCCGACGTTCAGCAATTCGATTCCAGGAGCCGCCCACGAATATGTAACAGGTATTGTTCCTCCATGATGCGTAACGACAGCAGAACCGCCATTGCTATGATAGCAAGGATCGTTTACTACTGATATTGAATCAATTACAAGTCGTTCTGGATTCATAATTGAGACAAGCGTATCGTTTGTTACACAACCGTTGTTGTTTACCGTAAGTGTTACACCGTGAGTACCCGACTCCTGCCAAGTAAGGATGAACGGACCCATTGAATTGGGGTCACCCTGTGCAAACGCACCGCCGAATGTCCAAGTAAACTCGGCTCCGGCATCCATATTTCCTGTATATGTTACGGTAGTCTCACCACCGAAACAAGAAATTGGCGTATAAACGAAATTATTTGTCGGCTGCTGCATAAATGTCGTTGTTACTTCGGCGAAACCAGAACAATCATCACGTCCTACATAAAATTCAGTCCATCTGAAAGTGTATGTACCCCAACCATTTACCGTTACCTGTGTATTTGGAGAATTAGGATTTGCAAAAGTAGCAGAATTGTTCACGTCGTCGCCATTAGGATATGCAACCACAGTCCATTGACCAGTATTTCCGTTAGGAACATTTTGTGCAGAAAGGCTTGTTCTATTCGTACATATCAGGTTAGGAATACTTGCTATTGTTGGTGTTGGTGTTATACAGCAGTTAACATTAGTATAATCCAACACCGTCAGACACAAGGTGGTGTCGTAAGTACACCCAAAATTATCGGTAGCACTGAACGTATAGCAAGCTTCGCCTGGAACGGTAGGTACTCCGATATTATTTACAGAGAAACCTTGATTTGAACCTTCACCTTCCCACCACATTTCATCGTCGTATGTATTCTGGAACGATATTATATTATCTGGAGCAGGAATAAGGTAGTCGGCAAAGTGAAGCTCAGTCTGGAATACGGTACCATCATCAGCACCAAGGTAGTCGATGAATATTACACACCATTCACCATTGATAGGACATCCGACCAAGTTGCTGAAATTGTCAACCGGCTGATAGTTTCCTGCAGGCAAAGGGGAACTTGAACTTGGGCAGTTTGCCGACATAAGCCCTCTATTGTTGCTCATTGTCCAGTAGTAGTCGTAACCTACACCTACCCACTGGTCTCCATCAAGGCAAGAATTTCTTCCAACATCATCATAATCGACAGCCTGACCGAAATAACCACCACCGCAAGCCTGATGGAAAAGTGTTACACGCTGTCCACTAGGGCACTGTATCAAGATATCCAAGTCACCCATATACGAGTGTTCCATACGCATACCGATTGATTCGATGTCGTTTGCCGACTGTATTGTCTGCCCCGGAGCAAACTCAGCATAATAGAAACAACTAACCTGCTCCTGATCCTCGTGTTCATCATCGAAGCAATGCTGCTCATAGTTGACTTCTTGTATCGTCATCTGCCATTCTTCTGGAGGGTTTAAGACACCAGTAAGTGTTGCTTCTGCACCAGGACAAACTTCGGGAGTAATTGTCGTACCCGTAAATGTCGGAGGTACAGATATATAAACTGTCACAGTATTGGAAACCACCTGACAACGGTTAGCATCGGTTGTTGTAAGAGTGAAGAAGTATGCGCCCGGAGCAAGCGGTTCTTCCAATTCGTTTAATCCTAGTCCTGTGAAAGTTTGCGTTCCATTATTGTTTAAAGCCGACCACGAGAACATAGTGTTGTCGATTGTCTGCTCATAGTTTTGGTTGTTGTTTGGGAAATTCAATTGAGCCGAAACCAAACCTCCCGAGCAACCAAGATAAGCCTCCTCCGTAGCATCATATTCGGCTTCGGGAGTAATTGTCACAGTATAATCCTGGCAAGGGAATCCACAACGAATACTAAGTTCAAACCCATCATAAGAATGTACAGATCCATCACTACGCCATGTTATTGTTATGCAGTTGCCAGATGCCTCATATTCGGTCTGTGCCGGCATTGTACCACCCAATGTCGCCATTAAAGTTCCACCAGTAGTTGGTCCATCATACAGTTTGAGGTAATCAAACGATGCACTTTCCGTCCTTAATGCTACTACTTCCACAATAATTGGTGCATTTGCCGTACCGCAGAAAGTAATCGTAAAATTCTCGCCATCAGAATATTGACCATTAGGCCCTCCAGAATCATACAAAGTAGCGTTGCAGGTGGTTATTGTACTTCCATTAGTGTCATTGTTCAGATTATAAGTCTGAGAATAACCTGCCAGACACAACAGCAGGAACAAAACCGTTATGTATATTATCCTGTTATTCATTGCGCATAAAATTATTGAAGTTTTCAACTAACTTGCGGCTCGAATACACATTGACGATGTAGCCAGTATCGCCAATTCTGTAAATATTTGTTTTATCGGGAAGAATTTCAAAATCGTATGCCATAATATTGAAACTTGCCTCATCGTATGCGACCTCTTCTTCTCCTGCAAGTTTCGTATCCTTGTCAAAAAACTTTAATGCAGGATACTTGTGTGCAACTTCAAGAGTAGCTCTCTTCACAACGAAACCATTGTATGCAAACCAATTCCAATATGTAATTTCCTGTGGCATCAGGTTTACCATATTGTTAATGTCATCCGACTGGAATTTAGCATATAGCTTGTTGTCCGGAATAACACTGACTTGTTGTGCATAAACTCCTGTAAATGCGACAAGTAGCACGAGAATTGTCAATAGTTTTTTCATCATTTTTTAATTTAAATTCAAAAGTAGAACGTATAAAATGTCAAATGGTTGCCTTTTTTTGAAAAAAATTTCAAAAAATTTTTCCACAAGACACAAAACACTATTTTACAACTTGCAAAGATAAACTTTTTGTTTAAGACTCACAAGAAGTTGAGGGATTTTTTTAGTTTATAGGTTTTAATTTGTTTGAGGTGGTTTGAGATGGTTTGAAGTTGTTTGAGGTGGTTTGAAGTGGTTTGAAGTTGTTTGAAATGGTTTGAATCTGTAGAGACGTTGCGTGCAACGTCTCCTGTATTTGAAATGGTTTCTGATGGTTTGTGGTTGTTTGAAAATGTAGAAACGTTGCGTGCAACGTTCCTGTATTTTTTGTGGAGGTATTTGAATGGAATTGAATGTCAGATTAGAGTATAAAAAAAATGGGGCTGAAAATTCAGTCCCATTTCATCATATACAAGAAAATTTAATATCCCATGTCTTGCCGTGCCGAGTAATTGATTTTCAAAGCACTGGCCTTTCTAAGTTCTTGCTTGATATCGGTTATGATACCCATCTTTGTGTCCTTGTGAACCTTGAGAGAAGTTGTCATAAATGGAACTTCAGCCTCGTCCCTTTCGGCACGTTCTGCGAGGATGTACTCGTAGATGTCGGAAAGTTCAGCGAACGAAGAGTTCAACTGAATCTTCGGCTCGGTACCGTAGGTCTTCTGATACTGCTGCAATGGCTTGCCGACATAAATGTAGCTTACCAAAGACTTCTTCTCAAGCTTCTTGATTTCGGTTGCTGTAGGAAGGTCGGAACCCTTGAGTTCGATAAGGAGTTCCACCTCGCGCATAGTCGTAGAAACCATAAAGAAGAACAGAATCATGAACACGATGTCGGGCAAAGATGCAGTAGAAATTGCACCCAAGGTTTTCTTTTTCTTTTTACCCATTACTGCCATAATTACTTTCCTCCATAATTTTTAGGTTCTGCTTCGGAGATACGCTGAGGATAAATCTTCCTGATTGCTTCCTGCTGTTCATCGTTAAGCTCGTCGTAGGGCTTATTAAAGTACTTGCGGGCAGCTTCATTACGTACCTCGTTGTATGCGGCAACCAATTCGTTCTGAACTTCTATGTATCTTCCGTAGGTAGTACCGCGGTCGTTCTGTAGGGAAATGATTCCCTTCGAAGTCTTGACCGGTCCCTTGATTCCCTCTACGGTAATTTCCTCCATTTCGGGGAGAGTCGGATCGTCAGCCCTATCGCAATTGATGAATCTCTTTGCATCCTCGCGAAGCTTGTCTATATCCATCCAACTCTGGTTTACAGATATATTACCCCTTGAGTTTACAAGAACCAAGTAGATATTGCGCTTGTTGACCTCAACGTCGTTGACGACCTTGA
>CACWOG010000072.1 GCA_902762455.1 uncultured Bacteroidia bacterium
ATAAAAAATATCCAACCCAGTCACTCCTGCAAACACCTTTTCATTTTCACTGTCGGCACGCAAATCTATTTCAATGTAATTGGTGAAAAGTTTTCGACCTATATGTCTGATTATATACGACTTGCCTATCTGTCTTGCTCCATTTACAAGCAGAATTTTGTTCTGTTCTTCCGAAAGAAATGATTCTAAAAATTGTGAAAACTTACGTTCTAACATATTTCTTTATTTTTATTGCGATGCAAAAGTACTGATTTATTTTGTATTACAAAAATTATTGTCACTTTTTCTATGGTTTTGTGCACTCATTTTGTCACTTTTTCCATAAATACAGAGATTTGTTTTGTCACTTTTTCCATAATTATACATATCTATTTTGTCACTTTTTCCATAAATATTTTCTATGTAGATATATGATGCATTTTCGTACAGGCGCAAAACGTTGCATCTAAACTTGTCGTGGCGGATTTACTGCTATGGCAGTAAGCTAAAGCTTGCGCACTTACCCACTTAAACATCATCATTTCTAATTCTTCCCACCATTCTCTCCAACTTTGGAATCAGCTCCATCAAATCTTCACCGACAAACTCCCAGTATTTGCCTTTCAAGCATCTGATTTCCGAATAATCGTTAAGCATAGGTAGTTTTTTGAATCCATCAATAATTTGCTCCAATGTAAGCGTCCAAGGAAACCTTTTTAGCGCAAACTCCACCATATTTTCAATTGAGTAGGTTTCAAGCAAGTCGTGAATGTCCCAGAAATCTTTTTTGCGCTGTCTGTCTTGTGCAGCTGCGTTTATTTTCATCGCAGCTATGTCCTTCTCGGACAACATTCTAATGCCATCAACATTAACCAATGGAAAAATAGGTTTTTCATCGTAGCAAATGTCGAGTTTCACACAGTCGTCATCATTATTTCCTACAAATAATGAATAAACCAAACTGGTCTCATCAAGTCTTTCTATATTCTCAACATACGAAAACATTGCTTTGAGAGCATCCTTGATTTCTTCCGTTTTCATTTCGCCATATTGCAAGTCGGTAAACATATCTATATCAACTGATATACGATGACCTCTTTGCAATGCAAGAGCCGTTCCACCAACAAGATAGAAATCATCAAATGCTGGATTCGCCATTATTTTTCGTAAACAATCAAGCAACGTAGCCGATGCTATATTAGTTCTCAACCTCATTTTCCAGATACTTTTTTATGTTAATGTTTCTGATTTTTTCATTCCAAGCATCTTTCACGCTTCGAAGCACATCAAGAATCTTTTTTCTGCCGTAAAATCGTATTGTTTCCTTTATTTCCGTCCCATTACCATAGTCGAAAACCCTTTGGATAATCCATTCATAGTTGCGTTGCCAGTCAAGAGCATCGAAATCGGTGTCCCAAAATAATGTTTTTCTAAACTTTGACTTGTCGGGAGAGGGCTGTTCCAAATGTTGTTTGGTTGCCATATAAATATCATAATTCGTTTGTGCCTGATAGAAAAAGCATTGGAAATCAATCCCCAAGGCCTTTTCCAAACGAAGAGAGTTCTCTGGTGAAATCCGTCGGCGGTTTGCAATGAAATCATTGATTCGCTGGTATGGAATCCCGGAACGCAAAGCCAATTCGCGTTGCGAAAGATGCTCCTTTGTTCTTATCCTGTCGAGAATAGCGCCAAACGGAATGTTATTGTATTTCAGATACTTGTCGTACATGCACAATGTTTTTCGGCGGCAAAGTTAATAAAAAATAACCAAATTTGGTTACATTATTTAAACTTTTTACAAGCATCTAACTTCTATCTCCACATTCGAAAAAAATCGTTAACTTTGTCTCAAATTATTTTTACGATTTGGGTAAATGTAATGTAGAAATTTCTGTTCAGTGTAAAGATACGAAAACAAAGGAGAATAATATATGAGCAACAAGGTAATCAGAGATTTGCGCGTTGTCGGAAACGAAAAAATCGGTGGCTCGTTCTTTATGCTCACCTTGCAGAGCGAGGACGCACTGCCAGTGATAATGCCGGCACAGTTTGCCGAAGTCAAGATTGACAACTCGGTAGGAACTTTCCTCCGCCGTCCAATAAGCATCCACGATGTCGATTACGACAAGCAGACCATCAAGCTGTTGGTGAAGGTCGCCGGCGAAGGTACTGGCAAACTTGCCAACACAAAGCTGGGCGATATGATAAGCGTTGTTTTCCCGCTCGGCAATACTTTTGCGTTGCCGCTGTCGGGCAGGGTGCTGTTAGTTGGTGGCGGTGTCGGTGTGGCTCCGTTGCTGTTCACGGCAAGGTATATGCAGAGGTTTGGCTTCCGTCCCGACATTCTGCTCGGCTACCGCAGCAAGTCCAATATTTTGCGCAAGGAGGTTTACGAGCAGTACGGCAATGTGTTCTATGCCACCGACGACGGCAGCTTCGGCGAGAAGGGAACCGTAATGGACCATTCGATTTTCAAGGCGGAGAATTTTCCATATACCGAAATTCTTGCCTGCGGACCGGAACCAATGATGCGTGCGCTTGCAAAATGGGCGCTGGAACACAATGTCGAATGCGAGGTTTCGCTCGAAAACAAGATGGCTTGCGGAATCGGTGCTTGCCTGTGTTGCGTACAGAATACCAAGGAAGGTCACAAGTGCGTATGCACCGAAGGACCAGTGTTTAATGTAAAACAATTGCTATGGTAAACTTGAATGTAGATTTTAACGGATTGAAGCTGAAGAATCCCGTGATGACAGCATCGGGAACTTTCGGCTTTGGATTGGAATATGCCGATTTCGTTGACCTTGAACGACTTGGCGGCTTTGTGGTAAAGGGAACGACCTTGCATCATCGCGAAGGAAATCCTTATCCGCGTATGGCCGAGACCGCTTCGGGAATGTTGAACGCGGTGGGACTTCAGAACAAGGGCGTGGACTATTTCTGCAAGGAAACTTATCCGCAGTTGAAGGACTTGAAAACCAATGTCATTGTAAATGTAAGCGGTTCGTGCGTTGAAGATTATGTGGAAACGGCGCGTCGGGTAGGGGAACTGCCCAATATCCCGGCCATCGAGCTTAACATTTCGTGCCCCAATGTAAAGGAAGGCGGAATGGCTTTCGGTACCGACCCGAAGTCGGCTGGCGAAGTTGTTGCTGCTGTGCGCAAGGCATACGGAAAGCACTTGATGGTAAAGCTTTCGCCAAATGTAACCAACATTGTATCAATAGCCATGGCTGTTGAAGATGCTGGTGCCGATTCTGTTTCGCTGGTCAATACCTTCTTGGGAATGGCAATAGATGTAAGAACTCGCCGTCCGAAACTTTCGACCATAACTGGCGGAATGTCGGGACCTGCAATAAAGCCTATAGCCGTGCGAATGGTATGGCAAGTTGCTCAGAATGTGAAGATTCCTGTTTGCGGACTTGGCGGAATTGTTACTGCAGACGATGCAATTGAATTCCTGCTTGCCGGTGCTTCATGCATTCAGGTAGGAACAGCGAATTTCCTATATCCAGATGCAACAATGCGCGTGCTGGATGGAATCGAATATTACTGCGAAAAATATGGCGTAAAGGATATTTCTGAACTTATTGGCGGAATGAAGCAATGAAAAAGTTGGTTGTAATATTATTGATGCTTGTGTTCTCGCTGTCAGGGAATTGCGCCTATATGCTCATTCCTATGGACGATTCGCAGACCGACCATCTGAAGGCCTACGGGCTTACTTACTGGTCGCTGGAGCAGGGGCTTGAAGCTTGGTGGTTGCTTAACTATCGTGGCGGAAGTTTCATAATCGGCTTCTCGTCGGAGGCTGAGCGCGAGTGCATTTTGCGGAATGTGTCGTACGAGATTATTGCCGATGCGCAGAAGAATGCCATTTTCAACGACATTTCGGCTCCATCGGTCAATCAGGATGCAGTAAAGTTGGAAAAAGCACCGAAAATTGCCGTTTATACGCCACCTATTTCGCAGCCCTGGGACGATGCCGTGACTTTGGCATTGACATACGCCGAAATTCCCTACGACAAGATTTACGATACCGAAATCATTGAGGGCAAACTTGCTGAATACGACTGGCTTCACCTTCATCACGAGGACTTTACTGGTCAGTATGGAAAGTTCTATGCATCGTATGCCCGTATGCAGTGGTATCAGGAGCGTCAGACGTTGAGCGAAGAGGAAGCCGCAAATCTTGGTTTCAGTAAAGTTTCAAAACTGAAACTTGCTGTGGTATTTGCGATTAAGCAGTATGTTTTCAACGGAGGATTTATGTTTGCGATGTGCGCGGCTACAGATACTTTCGACATTGCACTTGCCGCTGCCAATACTGACATTTGCGAATATATGTTCGATGGCGATGGCATGGACCCTAATGCACAGCAAAAGCTTGACTACGATAACTGCCTTGCTTTCCAGAACTTTACGGTAAAGACAAATCCATATGAGTACGAGTTTTCCGACATTGATGTTACTCAGTCGAAACGCGCAGGTACAAATGAGGACTATTTCTCGCTGTTCGAGTTTTCTGCCAAGTGGGATCCGGTTCCAACAATGCTTTGCCAGAACCATGCAGCTCTCATTCACGGATTTATGGGACAGACTACAGCTTTCAAGCGCGACCTTATTAAGCCTAACGTACTGATAATGGGCGAGAACAAATCGTTGAACGAAGCCAGATACATTCACGGCGAATACGGACAGGGAATGTGGACTTTCTATGGCGGACACGACCCCGAGGATTATAGGCATTATGTTGGAGACGAGAAAACCGACTTGTCGCTTTATCCAAATTCGCCAGGTTACAGGTTGATTCTAAATAATGTGCTATTCCCGGCAGCAAAGAAGAAAAAACAAAAAACTTAAACCATGAGAAAATGTATTGTCATATTGTTGTGTGTATTTGCCTTTTTTCAGGCAAACGCCCAGTTCTTTGACAATACTTTGGTAAAAGTCCGTCCGCTGAAATTCTTTCTGAATCCGAATGTTGGCCTTGAAAAGCCGCTATGTTCCATGGTAAGTCTTACAAGTGAGGTTGCATATCGTCAGTTCGAGAACTTTTTTGACGGAAGACCCAAAGAATCAATGTGGCTTGATACCGATGAGCCATATATCTGCAATGCCAGCAAAATTCATTTCAATGGGGCGGAAGTTGCTTTTGGCGCGCGACTTTATCTGATAACTTTTCCGAACAAATACCTTGAAGGCTACTACTGGATTGCGCCTTTTGGAATGTACTACGAAACGATAATTGACTACAGCCATTCGTGGGCAAACGATGTGCAGATTTATGATTATGGCAGGTCATATTACGAAGGGATAAATTATCCATATTATAGGTCCAATGTTAATGTTGACAATCTTTCAATTCTGATTCTGCTTGGCTATCAGTACAATTTTATGAATACACTTTCGGTTGACCTTAATTTTGGAGCAAGGTATTATTGTATTTCAACCGAAAGACGAAGGGTAATATCTACAAACCTTGCGTATGATGATGTAAATGAGAATGATATATATAAATATAACAACCGTCATTGGCAAATTGCAGGTCGCTTTACGATAGGGTACTATATCAGATACGACTGGATGAAGAAACGAAATGGAAAGTAAAGGAAAAAGATTATCGAGGGTTGCCGACTCATCGCTGTTTGCGTTGATATGCAACTTGTTGCTGGTGTATGCAATTATGTTTGTTGCTCACCTTGAATTTTTCTTCGAGAACTACAGCTATTTTTCTGAGAACTTGACCTTTTCTCATTTGGCGGAAATGTATGTCGGTTCCTTGCGCTTTGACATCTCAGGAATACTGTATGTGAATTTGCTGTATATTGTGCTGATGCTGTTTCCGCTTCATTTCAAGGAAGGTAAGATTTATCATATTGTTTGCAAATGGATATTCTTGGTAACCAATGGAATAGCCTTGCTTGCAAACCTTATTGACTCGGTGTATTTCAAATATACGATGCGACGCACAACTGCCACTGTTTTCAACGAATTTGGCAACGAGGACAATCTTGCTTCCATTTTCGGCAAGGAAATTCTGAACCACTGGTATTTGCTTTTGTTACTTATTGTGCTGATGTTCGCTATGTTCAAGCTGTATAGAAAGCCAAAATCAGAGAGGAAGAACCTTGTGTGGTGGAAGTACGACCTTTTGTATCTGGTGTTTCTTGGACTGGCTGTTTACATAAGCATTGTCGGTATGCGTGGCGGATTTACGCGTGCGACTCGTCCGATTACCATAAGCAATGCAAATCAGTATGTTGACCGTCCAATTGAGGCTGCATTGGTGCTGAATACGCCATTTTCAATCATCAGGACAATCGGTGTTCAGACTTTCCAGAATGTGGATTATTATCCTGCAGAGGAAGATTTGGAAAAGGTGTTTACACCAGTGCATAATCCATTGTCAGACAATGGATTCAGACAGAAAAATGTCGTGGTTCTGATAGTTGAAAGTTTTGGCAAGGAATATATTGGTGCGTTTAACAGGGACTTGGAAAATGTTGAATATAAGGGTTTTACGCCATTTGTTGATTCGCTGATTGAGCATAGTGCAACATTCCGCTATTCGTACAGCAATGGACGCAAGAGCATCGATGGAATGCCGTCGGTGCTGTCGTCGATTCCGATGTTTGTCGAGCCGTTTGTGCTTACGCCAGCTTCGATGAACCGCCTTAGCGGACTTGCCGGTGAACTTGGCAAGAAAGGTTACAGCACTGGCTTTTTCCACGGAGCGCAGAATGGAAGCATGGGATTTCAGGCTTTTGCACGTAGCACGGGCTTTGGTGTATATTACGGCCGCGACGAGTACAATGCCGATTCTCGCTTTGGCGGTGATGCCGACTTCGACGGCACTTGGGCTATCTGGGACGAACCGTTCCTGCAGTTCTACTGCACAACCATGTCGGAAATGCAGCAACCTTTTATGACGGCAGTGTTTACCGCTTCGAGCCATCATCCATACAATGTGCCCGATGAGTATAAGTCGGTTTTCCCCGAAGGCGACCTTTCCATTCACAAGTGCATAGGCTATACCGACAATGCATTGCGTAAGTTCTTCGATTCGGCACGAAAGCAGCCGTGGTACAACAATACAATATTTGTAATCACCGCAGACCACACCAACGAGACAAATCATGCTGAATATCAGACCGATTTGGGCGGGTTCAGCGTGCCGATAATATTATACGAGCCAGGAAACGATTCAATTGCAAATTGTTACGACAAGGTCGCTCAGCATATCGACATAATGCCAACAATTTTAGGAATGCTGGGCTATGACAATTCGTACCTTGCCTTTGGGTGTGATTTGTTTGCAACTTCGGCGGAACAGTGCTATGCGGTTAATTACCTGAATGGAATTTACCAGTATGTGAAATATGGTTATGTCTTGCAGTTTGACGGTACAAATACCAAGGCAATCTATGCTCTTGATGATAAACTGATGAAAAACAATCTTGTAGGGCAGGTTGAATGCCAGCAGCAGATGGAAAATGAACTAAAGGCAATCATTCAGCAGTATATGTCGCGAATGAACGGCGACAGGCTGGTGGTAGAGTAATGTGTATATGTAAAAAAATTGAAATATGAAGATTTTGCTTATTAATGGAAGTCCGCGTGCAAATGGAAATACGGCTATTGCCTTGCACGAGATGGAAAAGGTGTTTGCAACGGAAAGCGTTGAAACTGAGTATATTCAGGTCGGCAACAAGCCAATCCGCGGTTGCATGGCCTGTGGTGCATGTGCCAATGCTGGCAAGTGTGTCTTTGATGACATTGTTAACGAAGTAGCTCCGAAATTTGAGCAGTGCGATGGCATTGTGGTTGGTAGCCCGGTTTATTATGCTTCGGCAAATGCAACCCTTGTGGCATTTCTCGACAGATTGTTCTATAGTACAAGTTTCGACAAGACAATGAAAGTTGGTGCCAGTGTAGTTGTTGCTCGTCGTGGTGGCTTGTCGGCAACTTTTGACGAACTCAACAAATATTTTACGATTGCCGGTATGCCTGTTGCATCAAGCCAGTATTGGAATAGTATTCACGGTTCGCAACTTGGTGAGGCTCAGTCGGATGCGGAAGGCTTGCAGACTATGCGGACATTGGCAAGGAATATGGCTTTTCTTGTAAAGAGCATCGCTCTCGGCAAGGAGAAATTCGGTTTGCCCGAAAAGGAGAGTAGAGTGGCTACGAATTTTATAAGGTAAAATGCTGACAAGCAACAAGTGTTAAAAAATGAATTTGTAAACCATTGGTATGATGCATAATATTGTATCGTATGATGTTTTTTAGTGCTTGTTTAAATCGGATTAACTCTTAGCAAAGGCATATAATCTAATTGTGGGTTTGTTTGATAACTCGTTTATAAATTAACCTTTCATTAACCGATATAATGCAAGGCAAGCCTTAACTTTGCCTTTTAATTTTTTAATCATTGTATTTTGAAAACTATAAGGATTAGAAAAGGTTTGGACATCAAGATGCAGGGTGGGGCGGAAGAGTTGGTTTCCAGCAAATTGACTCCGCAGAGATACTGCATCAGACCAACAGATTTTCATGGTATAACACCCAAGATGGACTGCAAGGAAGGTGACCGTCTGAAACGCGGAACTGTCGTTTTCCACGACAAGGACGTGCCAGAAATTTGCTTTGCTTCTCCATGCTCGGGTATTTTAAAAAATATTGTGCGTGGCGAAAAACGCAAGATTCTAAGAGTTGAGATTGAAGCTGACGGTAGTGACGAGGCTGTAACCTTCGACACCAATGAAGACTTAAAGACGCTTTTTTCAAAGGCTGGCATTTATCCGCTTATAAATCAGCGTCCTTACGGGATTGTCGCCAATCCAAACTTAACTCCACGCGACATTTTCATCTCTTTCCTTGACACGGCTCCGCTTGCTTGTAATGTGGAGTTTGCTTTGAAAGATGATGTTGAATATCTGAAACTTGCAATCCGTGCGCTGTATAATTTCACTAGCGGAAATGTGGACTATCAGCGCATCGAACCTACCAATCATAGGTCGTCTGCTGAAACACGGTGAATATCAGCCGGAAAAGATTGTAGCTGTATGTGGCGCAGAAGTAGTTGCTCCGCAATATTACAAGCTTCGCATAGGTGCCGATTTGTCGCAGTTGCGTAGCGGAATGCTGTTGTCCGAAAATGTCCGCATAATCTCCGGCAATGTGCTTACCGGTATAAATGTTACTGATAATCCGTATCTTGGCTTCAACGAAATGCAGGTTTCGGTAATCCCCGAAGGCGACGAATACGAAATGTTCGGCTGGATGTTGCCAGGGGCAAACAAGTTCAGCAACTCGCGGACTTTCCTCTCGATGCTTACTCCGTGGAAACGCTTCAACCTCGACACCAATATGCATGGCGAAGAACGTGCATACGTCGTTACAGGTCAGTACGAAAAGGTTTGTCCGCTCGACATTTATCCGCAACTGCTTGTCAAGGCAGCAATGACCGATGATATTGACAAGATGGAAGAACTTGGCATTTACGAAGTTATAGAAGAGGACTTGGCATTGTGCGAATTTGTTTGCACCTCGAAGATTGCAGTTCAGCAGACGATTCGTCACGGCTTGGATTTAGTACGTAAAGAAATGGAATAGTTGATTATGAATCCGATACGAAAAATTATTGACAACATAAAGCCTAAGGTGCTAGGGAAGATGCCTTTTATGACCTCGACTTTCGAGGCATTCGAGACTTTTTTCTTTGTGCCTAAGGATGTTACCGAAAACGGTTCGCATATCCGCGATGCAATAGACATGAAGCGAACGATGATTATTGTCGTTTTTGCTTTAATTCCTTGTTTATTGTTTGGTATGTACAATGTGGGCTATCAGCATTTTAACTCAATGGGAGTGCTTGCCGAAACTGGCTTCTGGACTATCTTCTGGTATGGCTTCCTCAAAGTTTTCTGGCTGTTGCTTGTGTCGTACCTTGTCGGTTTGACAATCGAATTTGCCTTCGCTCAGGTACGCAAGCACAAGGTTAACGAGGGATTTCTCGTTACAGGAATGCTTATTCCGTTGATAATGCCTGTAGATACGCCATTGTGGATGGTCGGTCTGGCAACTGCTTTTGCCGTGCTGGTAGGAAAGGAGTTGTTCGGTGGAACTGGAATGAACATCGTGAATCCAGCCTTGCTGGCGCGTGCGTTCCTTTTCTTCTCGTATCCTTCAAAAATGTCGGGTGACAAAATTTGGATAGCAGGAATGACCGACGGAAATGCTGTGGACGGCTTTTCGGGAGCGACTCCATTGGCTCAGATAGGCGAAGGTAGCGATGTGATAACAAATGGATTTGGTGAGCCTACTTCAATTTTGGATTTAACTATCGGACTAATCCCCGGTTCAATTGGCGAGACATCGATAATCGCCATTGCCTTGGGCGCATTCATACTTCTATTTACAGGTATAGCAAGTTGGAAGATAATGTTCTCGGTATTTGCAGGTGGCGCAGCAATGGCATTTGCCTTGCAATCGTACACACCAATCGACTGGTACTGGCATCTGTGCCTCGGTGGTTTCGCATTCGGTGCTGTGTTTATGGCTACCGACCCTGTAACTGCTGCCCAGACTGAAAAGGGAAAATACATCTATGGTTTCCTTATCGGTGTGATGGCCATGCTGATACGAATTCTGAACCCAGCTTTCCCCGAAGGCATGATGCTGGCGATACTGCTGATGAATATATTTGCACCGCTTATCGACTATTGCGTCGTAAGGGCTAACATTAACAAGAGGTTGAGACGCGTGAAGGTAAGACGCGTAAGACGTAGAAAAAACAGATAGGCTATGGACAGGAACAAGAATTCATACATATTTATATACTCGATAATTTTGGTCGTGGTTGTGGCTGGTGCTCTGAGCCTTGTCGCCGTATTGCTTCAGCCTAAGCAGGCCAAGAACTACGAGATAGAGCAGAAAAGAAACATTCTGTCGGCATTGAAAATAAATGTCGAGACCAAGGAAGTTGAATCGACCTACGCTAAAATTGTTACAGAAATCGCTGTTGACGATTCGGGCAACGAGGTTGAAAAGGAAGATGCACTGGTTTTGTACAAAGCTCAGACAGACAAGGGTTTGAAATTCGTTTTCCCGCTTTCGGGAAAAGGTCTCTGGGGTCCAATATGGGGTTATCTCTCTTTGGATGAAGACCTTAACACTGTCTATGGCGCATACTTCGACCATAAGTCGGAAACTTCGGGACTTGGTGCTGAAATTGCTACCGAACATTTTCAGTCACAGTTTTCTGGAAAGAAGATTTTCAATGCTGATAACCAGTTTGTTTCGGTAAAAACTAACAAGCGAGGCGCACAGAACGAAAACGAAGTCGATGCCGTTTCTGGTGCAACAATAACTTCAACATCGGTAAGCGAAATGATAGAGTCTTGCTTGAACAAATACTTGCCATACATCGAAAAATCAAGAAGATAAGTGCTATGGAAAAGAATAGGAAAGAAAGAATATTTTTAGACCCGCTAATCAGGAACAACCCGATTACGGTACAGATATTAGGTATATGCTCGGCGTTGGCGGTGACAGTAAAGTTGCAGTCGGCTGTGGTTATGGCGCTGAGCCTCACGTTTGTAGTGGCACTGTCGAATGTAATTGTGTCGCTGTTGCGAAAGACTATCCCAAACAGAATCAGAATTATAGTCCAGCTTGTGGTTGTGGCATTCCTCGTTATAGTCGTTGACCAGTTCTTGAAGGCATACGTGTTCGACATCAGCAAGCAACTTTCTGTATTCGTGGGACTTATAATAACAAACTGCATTGTGATGGGACGTTTGGAAGCCTTTGCAATGTCGAACAGTCCGCGCCGCAGCTTTATTGACGGACTTGCCAACGGTCTGGGCTACGGCTTTATATTGATAGTGGTAGCATTCTTCCGCGAATTGCTCGGTAGTGGTACTATCTGGAACTATCAGGTTGTGCCACAGGCATTTTACGATGCGGGTTACATGAACAACGGACTTATGATTATGCCGCCGATGGCGTTGATAGCGGTAGGATTGATAGTGTGGATTCAGCGTGCACGCCAGCAGAAAAAGGAGGAGGGTAAATAATGGAAAACATTGCTAACATATTCGTCAAGTCGATTTTTATCGACAATATGATTTTCGCATATTTCCTTGGAATGTGCTCGTACCTTGCTGTGTCGAAGACAGTTAAGACCTCATTCGGATTGGGCGTTGCGGTGGCGTTTATGCTTACGATTACCGTTCCAATCAACTACCTTATCGAAAAGTATTTGCTTTGCAAGGGCGCAATGACTTGGATTTCACCGTCGTTTGCCGATGTTGACCTGTCGTTCCTTACATTCATAGTATTCATTGCAGTTGTGGCTTCGATGACTCAGCTTGTCGAGATGGTAATTGAAAAATTCTCGCCGTCGCTGTACAATTCGTTAGGAATTTTCCTGCCACTGATTGCTGTAAACTGCGCAATATTAGGTGGTTCGCTCTTTATGGCGGAACGCTCGTATGCAAATGTCGGTGAGGCTGCCGTTTTCGGTTTTGGCTCTGGAATAGGCTGGTTGCTTGCAATTGTCAGCCTTGCTGCCATCCGCGAAAAGATTAAATACTCGAAAATACCAAAAGCCCTTGACGGATTGGGCATTGCGTTCATAATTGTCGGTCTTATGGGACTTGCATTCATGGGATTTATGGGAATAAAATTGTAGGATTATGCTGTTGTTTCAATCTATAGTTCTTATCAGTGCCATTGCGGTTTTCCTTGTCGTGATGGTCGCCTTGGTTGCAATTTTGCTTTTTGCCAAGAAAAAACTTACGCCTCAGTCGAAGGTGAAAATTACGATTAACGATAAAGATACTCTCGAAGTCGATACTGGCAACTCGTTGATGCTTACTTTGAAAGAGCACAATATCCATCTTCCTTCGGCTTGCGGTGGCGGTGGAAGCTGCGGTATGTGCAAGTGCCGTGTGGTACAGGGTGGAAACGGAATCCTGCCGACCGAAACAGGCTTCTTCACACGCAAGGAACAGCAGAATTTCTGGCGTCTGGCTTGTCAGGTGAAAGTTCGCAACGACATGAAACTTGTTATTCCCGAGGATATTATGGGAATCAAGAAGATGGAGTGCGAGGTTGTGTCGAACCGCAATGTGGCTACCTTTATAAAGGAATTTGTTGTCAAGTTGCCTGAAGGTGAGACCCTCAACTTCAAGTCGGGTTCGTACATACAGATTGATGTTCCGCAAGTTACGGTTGATTATTCGAAGGACATCGAGGTCGAGGACGAATTCAAGGAAGATTGGGACAAGCTTGGCATCTGGAAGTTGAAGATGACAAATCCCGAACCGACTTTCCGTGCTTACTCGATGGCAAACCACCCAGCCGAGAGCAATATGGTGATGCTCAACATCCGTATCGCTACTCCGCCGTGGGACAGGAGCGCAGGAACATTTATGAATGTCAATCCGGGTGTATGCTCGTCGTTCATTTTCTCACGCAAGCCGGGCGACAAAGTTATGATTTCGGGACCTTACGGCGAATTCCACATCAAGGATACAGGTCGTGAGATTATGTTTATAGGTGGTGGCGCAGGTATGGCTCCAATGCGTTCGCATATCTTCCACTTGTTCAAGACTTTGAAGACAACGCGCAAGGTTTCGTTCTGGTACGGAGCACGCTCGCGCCGCGAAATTTTCTACGAAAACGATTTCAAGCAGATAGAAGCCGAGTTCCCGAATTTCTCGTTCAACATTGCCTTGTCGGAACCTAAGCCCGATGACAATTGGGACGGCTATGTAGGTTTCATCCACAAGGTTATCGAGGACAATTATCTGAAGAACCATCAGGAGCCAGAAGAAATCGAATATTACCTCTGCGGTCCGCCAATGATGACGGCAGCCGTCACCAAGATGCTCGACGACTACGGCGTTCCAGAGGAAATGATAGCATTCGACGATTTTGGTGGATAAAATGGATTTACGATTTTGCGGACAAGATGAAAATGGATTGACGTTTTTTTTTGATTTGTAGCGGCGCAATGCATTGCGACGTTATAATAAATGGGTTTCCCATTAAATGAGAAAAAGGAATGTAGCGAATTACATTCCTTTTTTCGTGTGTTTCTGTGAGTTCTGCTTTACAGTATCACATTTTCCTGTCGTCCTTGTAGATACGAGTGCAAATTGGAGCGAACAATGACAAACCTTTTCTGCATTGCTTCCTTCGATGCGTAGCCAACGTGTGGCAAAAGTATGGTGTTGGGAGCGGAGAGGAGCGGATAGTCCTCTGGCAGAGGCGGTTCGCTTTCGTAAACATCGATTCCTGCTCCTGCGATTTTCCCTGCTTTCAGCAGTTCTGCAAGTGCGGCATTGTCCATAACAGGACCGCGTGCGGTATTTATGATTATTGCCGTGCTTTTCATTTTTGCAAGCAAATCTTTGCTAATCAAGCCTTTCGTCTGTGGGTTTGCAGGAATATGCAGGCTGATGATGTCGGAGTGGGCAAAAAGTTCGTCAAGAGTAACGTAGTCTATGCCATCAATGTCCTTTTTTGTCCTGCTATATGCCAGTATCTTGCATTCGAATGCCTTGAAAATCTTTGCTGTAGCAAGTCCGATGTTGCCAGTTCCGACAATGCCGACAGTCTTTCCGCAAAGTTCGGTGCCAAGGAAATTGTTGCGGTTTCCAAGCTTGCGTGTGTTAGCATCCATCTGGCTGAAGTTGCGCATCAGTGCGACGGCAAGACCTACGGCAAGTTCCGAGACTGCTTCGGTCGAGTATCCTGCGGCATTGCTGACCTTTATGCCGTGCTTGCGGCAGCATTCTATGTCAACGTGGTCGGTGCCAGTGAAGGCTACGTTCAGGTATTTCAGGTTCTGACAGGATTCTATTGCCTTTGCTGTCAACTTTATATTGCTGATATTCACAATCTCTGCATCCTTCATGCGAGCAATCAGCTCGTCCTCGTCCTTTGGAATGTCGGTGTAGTATGTATATTGGTGACCTAAACTTTCGAATTCCTGCTTTGCGTTGTCGAGTTCCTGCTTCGATACGCCCAACGATTCAACTTGTACTATTTTCATATTTACTTCTGTTTTTGTATTTCTTCATCAATCTTTGTCATAGCTTCAACTGCGCCCATGCCGAGGTAAATGTCGGTAATCCTGTCGGTGTATGCCGATTTCTGCGGGTTGACTTCAATGATTTTTGCTCCGTGCTGTTTTGCAACGTGGGGCAGATATGCTGCAGGCTGAACTTCGCCGGTTGTTCCGATTACCAGCATTACATCGCATTTTCCAGCAAGGTCGAACGATTCGTTGTAGGCATCTTCGGGAATTCCTTCGCCAAAGAAAATGAACCCCGGCTTCAGTACGCCACCGCATTCGCAACGAGGAACTTCATTTGTGAGTTGTAGCGAAGCTGTCGGGTATTTCTTTCCACACTTAAGGCAAACAAAATGTCCCTTACCACCGTGAAACTCAATAACGTGCTTGTTTCCACACAGACTGTTGACAGATCGGAACAGTCTTATGTTTACCGGGCAGTCACTCCCGGAAGTCTTGCGATAA
>CACWOG010000073.1 GCA_902762455.1 uncultured Bacteroidia bacterium
TATTTATAAAAATGGTTTAGGCGTGATAAAGAACGAAAAGAAAGCCTTGATGTGGGCGACAAAGGCTTATAGCCAAGGATACGAGGAAGCATACGATTTGATTAAAGAAATTACAAGAGATTAATCGCTAACAATATGGAAAAGACAACTTTATTATTTGTATTCCTTATTGGAATATTGACGACAGCTGTTTCGCTATCGGCGCAAAACGAAAGGGTATATACTGTCAAGATTTCCGGAGCGTCGCAACTGAAGATTGACAAAGAGGTAGATTATGATCATATTTATTTCAATTTGGATCATCCCTTTGCATACGACCCGATATACCCCGACGCATCAGGAGTCTTTTTTTTGGAACTGCCTGCTGGATCATACGAGTACGTTGCTTATAAGAAAGGCATGAAAACAATACATGGCTCATTCTATCTTTTTGATAGAAATTTATGTTTTAAAATTCTGATGCGTCCACTATATAGTGGTGAAAGTTCTGAGGATGTTTGCAGTTCTTTTAAAATGTTCCATGATGGTAACGCGTCCATAATAGACGAAGAGTATGATAAGGCAAGGGATTTCTTTCGTCAGGGAGCAGAAAGCGGCGAAGTGTCTTGCATGTACAACTATGCGTTCATGCTGAAAAATGGTGTTGGAGGCAAAAGGGACAGAAAGCAAGCGTACTTTTGGCTGGTGCAGGCATACGAACACGGGCATTACAATGCGGAAAAGCGCTTGGTCGAATTCAACAAGAAATGGAAATGGGGATACACTTCGTGTCTAGGAAAAAGTTGGAAAGACATACATTAGCAACTAAGATGATGTATAGGAAAAGATAAATGAATATGAAAAAAGCATTAATTTCAATATTGTTTTTAGTCGTTTCTGCAAGTGTGTTTGTCCGACACGCCCGAATATCAGCATTTGTAATGCGCCAATAACATTCATTTGTTCTCCTAAACAATCATAGTCGGAATCGCGAAAAAATATTGAGATTCCGACTATTATCGTTTGCAACTATGCTGATTTTATGACATCACATATTTTACCTATGTTTTGGAATAAACACCAGAAACTGCAAATATGTAGGGATGGATATCTGTTGTGATTGAAAGTGTAAAAAATAATCCATTACAAAATATGCCAATCCTAATGTCATTTACTCCACTTGGCGACCTCAATTCTATCAATATAATCAATGTTAATGGCTGCAATAATTTTAAGACTCTTTTGCCAACCAAAAATCTCTCCCTAAAACATATTGCGATTCTAAAAAACAATGCTTATCTTTGCCAATCATTTTTTCAAAAATTAAAAGATAATATTATGATAAGAACACGCGAACAATATTTGGCAGCCCTCAAGGCAATGAGACCAAATATCTACAAGAATGGAGAATTAATCACCGATGTTACAACTCACCCGGCAACCCGCCGTACAGTTGAAAGTCACGCACGCGCATACGACGGTGCAGCTTGCGAAGAAAAGAAGGACATCTTCACAACTGTTTCCGATTTCACAGGAAAGCCGATTATGCGTTTCAACAGCATGATGAGAACCCTCGAGGACATCATGAACAACGCCCGTATGAAACGCGAAATGTACCGTTTGACTGGTACTTGCTCTGGCGGAACCTGCGTCGGCTGGAATGCACAGAATGTAATGTGGGCTGTTACCCACGACATCGATGCCGAATTTGGCACCAACTACCAGGAAAGACTGAAAGCATGGATACTTTCGGCTCAGGAACGCGGAATCCTCTGCGCAGCAGCTCTTACCGACGCAAAGGGTAACCGTAGCATGAAGCCTCATCAGCAGCCTTGCCTCGACAGCAATGTCCACATCGTTGAAAAGCGTGCCGACGGTATCGTAGTTCGCGGTGCCAAGGTTATGATTTGCGGTGTTGCTGCATCGGACGAAATATTCATCCTCCCTGGTTCGGGCTACAAGGACACCGATGCCGACTTTGCAGTATCGTTCGTTTGCCCGCGCGACATCGAAGGCCTCACAATAGTTGAAACCCGCCGTCCGAGCGACGACCGCGAATACAAGCAGAACTGGGATATTCCAGAAACTGGTATCACTCAGGCTTACTTGCTCTTCGACAATGTTTTCATTCCGAACGAGCGCGTATTCATGGCTGGCGAATTCAAGTACTCGGGCAAGGTTATCGAATACTTCACCGCTAACTACCGCGCTTGCATAGGTGCTTGCGTTGCAGGCCAGGGCGACATCATGATAGGTGCAAGCATGCTTATGGCTCGCGCAAACGGCATCTCGAGCAAGAAATTCGACGACAAGCTTGTTGCTATGGCAGCAAACAACGAAACAACTTTCGGTCTTGGCGTTGGTGCAATGGCACTCGGCGGACAGAAGAACGGCGTTTGGGTATCGAACTCGAAGATTGCTCACCTCAACAAGATGTATGTTGCTACATTGCCATACGAAACAAAGCGTCTCTGCCAGGAAATCGGCGGCGGTATCGTTGAAACAGGTTGCGCACCTACCTACGAAGACTTCCACAATCCTGCATACGGCGAGTTCATCACCAACATCATCAAGGCTGGCGACTGCTCTACCGAAAGCCGCATGAGAGCTGTAAGACTTTCGGAGTGGCTGACAATCGGTGCTGGCGTACCAGGTTGTATGCACGGTGGCGGTTCTCCCGATGGTGCAAAGATGGTCGTAAAGGCTTCTACCCCATTCGAGGAATACGCAGAAATGGCAAAGAAGGTTGCCGGTATCACCGAAGATATTCCAGACCCAGTGGTTGTAAAGAAATAACTGGTTATAAATAATATTGGTACAATGCGGTTGCACAAATGTTGCAATCGCATTGTTTTTTTGCCATAAAGAAGCCTTTCAAACATTTGGGGAAAAGTGCATATTTCGGCAAAATAAATTTGTGGAAAAGTGCATATTTTCAAAAAAAACATTTGGGGATTATTGCAAATTGAATTATCTTTGTCCCCGAAAATCAAATACTTAATACTATTATGATATTCAAACGTAAATTATACAACAAAATGCTGGAATGGAAACAGCAATGGAGCGGTCAGTACGCACTACTTATAAAGGGTGCAAGACGTATCGGCAAATCGACTCTTGTCGAGGAGTTTGCCAAGAGGGAATACAAGTCGTACATCCTCATAGACTTCTCTAAGAAGAACAAGAAAATAGCGTCATTGTTTGACGACATTTCCGATTTGGATTTTTTCTTCTTGCAATTACAGCAGGAAACTGGCGTAGTTCTTCACAACAGGCAAAGCGTCATAGTATTTGATGAAGTACAGGATTTTCCACCTGCAAGACAAGCCATAAAGCATCTGGTAAAGGACGGTCGGTACGATTATATTGAGACAGGCTCCCTCATATCCATTAGGCGCAATGTACAGAACATACTCATTCCCAGCGAGGAGATGAAAATGGACTTGCATCCACTTGATTTCGAGGAATTTCTATGGGCTATTGGTCAAGAAAATGGATTAACGACATTGAAACAGTTTTACGAAAAAAAATTGCCTCTGTCGGCTGCACATCGGAAGACTATGCGCGATTTACGCTTGTATATGCTAGTCGGCGGTATGCCACAAGCAGTTGACGCATACATAAAGTACAACAACATGCAGACTGTGGATAAGGTAAAACGACAAATCATACAACTTTACGACGACGACTTTATGAAGCTGGACTCATCGGGACGGGCATCGCTTATGTTCAAGAACATTCCGTCTCAACTAAATAGCAATGCTTCACGGTACAAGATAAAAACAGCCATTGATGCTCGCCGAACCGACAATGTTGACTTGATAGTTTCGGAAATGCGCGAGAGCATGGTTGTAAATCTTTCATACCATATCACCGACCCCAATGTAGGATTAGGGATGCACAAGCTTATGGATGCCTACAAGATGTTTATGGTTGATACTGGCTTATTCGTAACACTTGCCTTCTGGGACAAGTCATTCGCCGAGAATATCATTTACAACAAGTCGCTTGCCGACAAATTGGAAGCAAATCTTGGCTATGTATATGAAAATCTGGTTGCACAAATGCTAACGGCAGCTGGAAACGAGCTGTTCTATTATACCTTCCCTACCGAAACCGGAAACAAAAACTACGAAATAGATTTCCTGCTTTCCAGAGGGAAAAAGATAGTACCACTAGAAGTCAAGTCATCTGGATATAAATCTCATAAATCCTTGGATGCTTTCTGCGAAAAATACTCGTCCCGCATCGGAGACCGCATACTGCTATACACCAAGGACTACCAGAAAGACGGACAGACCGCTTGCCTACCCATATATTTTACTCCATTTCTGTAAAAAATGCCTCAAAACATTTGTGGAAAAGTGCACGATTCGGCAAAATAAATTTGGGGATTATTGCAGTTGACAATACATACATTATTATAAATCAAAATATTAACAAAATTCAATAAACAAGACTCAGAATTTGGCATTTTAGATTAATCAAACACCAACCTACATTTCATATTTTACACAAAAAATTTGCATTCCTCAATATATTTGACGATATTTGCATTTCGATAAGAAAAGTGTAATTTTCTCAAAGTGTAATTATAAATAATTAAAAATAAAGAAATTATGTTTCAATTTTTCACAGAAGATCAGAAGATGTTGCAGACGGTAGTCCGCGAATTCGTTGAACAGAAAATAGCTCCACACGCAGCAGAATGGGACGCAGAAGACAAATGCCCGGTAGAACTCTGGCCAGAACTCGGACAGATGGGTATGCTCGGTTGCTTTGTTCCGCAGCAGTACGGCGGCGTTGGTCTCGAACTTACCGAAAGAGCAATCATAATAGAAGAAGTTTCGCGCTACTCGGCTGGCCTCGGTATTGCAATAATGACACACGACCTCGGCGTTGCAGCTATCCTCAACTGGGGTACCGAAGAGCAGAAGCAGAAATATTTGCCCGAACTTTGCGCAGGAACAAAGGTTGGTGGTCTTTCGGCAACCGAACCGACTGGCGGTTCAGACCTTGGAAACCAGGGCACTACAATCGACAAGACCGATACAGGTTTTGTTGTTAATGGCCGTAAGTGCTTCATTACCAACTCGCACATTGCAAATGTAAATGTAATTATCGGTTGCAGCGGTGTAAACGAAAAGGGTCGCAAGATATTGAGCGCAGTAATCGTTCCGCCCGAGACTCCAGGTTTAGCACCAGGCCGCGAAGAGCATAAGCTCGGTCTCAAGGGTTCGGTAACTGGCGAAGTTATCCTCAACGATGTCAAGATTGGCGACGACTGCTTGCTCAGCAAGGTTGGCGACGGAATGAAGGTTGCAATGCACACCATCGGACACTTCGGTCGTTCGGGTATGGCAGCTATCGCAACTGGCGTACTAAAGGCTTGCCTCGAAGACGGTATCAAGTTTGCAAAGGAACGCGTAATCTACGGAAAGCCAATGACAGCACTTCAGGCTATCCAGTTCCTCATTGCAGAAAACAAGGTTGAATACGAAGCTGCAGAAAATATGCTTTTCAACGCAACTGCAATCTACGACCGTGGTACAGAATGTGTTCCCGATGTAGCAGCAGCTAAGTTGTATGCTTCGGAAGCAGCTATCCGCGCAGCAAAGCGCACCATCGAACTTATGGGTGGCTACGGCGTAATCAACGAATACGCAGCTGGCAGATATATGCGCGACGCTCTCGCAATCGTTCCATCGGGTGGTACTTCGGAAATCATGAAGATAATCATCGCTGGAGGTTTGACAAGATAAACTCTACTGGGAGAGGCATTTCGCCTCTCCTATTTTTTACCTTTATCAGAAAAATAATAAGATAACACATTAAAAACAAGATAATATGCTTTTAGACATTACCGAAACCACAATGCCGCTATGGGCAAGTATCCCGTTCGTACTGATGCTCCTCATGATTGCAGTATGCCCGTTGATACACAAGATGGAACACTGGTGGGAGAAAAACCTTAACAAACTGCTCGTTTCGCTGATTCTCGGAACTCCAGTAGCCATTTTCTTGATAATAAACGGAATGACACATGGTCTTGAACACCAGTTGCTATTCGACTACATACCTTTTATTATATTATTAGGTTCGCTGTTTGTGATTACCGGCGGTATCCACCTGAAAGGCGACATCGAAGCAAAGCCGAAAATCAACACTTTGTTTCTCGGACTTGGCTCCGTACTGGCATCAATAATGGGAACGACAGGCGCAGCAATGCTTCTCATCCGTCCTGTAATCCGCACAAATGCCGAGCGCAAGTACAAGGTACACACCATATTGTTCTTCATCGCCTGCGTAGCAAACTGCGGTGGACTTCTCACGCCACTTGGCGACCCACCACTGTTCCTGCTCTACCTGCGCGGTGCCGACTTCACATGGTTCCTGCACTTGGTTCCCGAATGGGCATTTACCAACATTGTGCTGCTGCTCATATATTTCATCCTTGACACGCACTACTACAAGAAGGAAAATCCTGCCGACATTATGCTCGACAAGACCTTGAAGCAACCTATCAGACTCGAAGGCAAGCTCAACTTCCTCTGGCTGGCTGGCGTTGTTGCTTCGGTAGCTTTCATCAATGCAGGCACAATCCCCGCAATGGGCGAAGAAGATGCCCCGATGTGGATTAAGTTCCTCCGCGAGTTTGTTCTTGTAGTACTTATAATATTGTCGCTACTTACAACCAAGAAGCAGGTTCGCACCGACAACAAGTACTCGTGGACACCGATTATCGAAGTTGCAGTACTGTTCCTCGGTATCTTTACCACTATGGTTCCGACAATGATGTACCTGAAGGCAAACGCAGCATCATGGGGACTTGACTCGCCGTGGCAGTTCTACTACCTCACCGGCGCAATGAGTTCCTTCCTCGACAACGCACCTACAGCACTTGCATTCCACGGCGTGGCATCAGGACTTACACCCGATACCGTTGCTGCAATAGGCGGAAACATCGTAGCCGACATTCCCGAAATCCTGTTGAAGGCAATTTCGGTTGGTGCTGTATTCTTCGGAGCAATGACCTACATTGGCAACGGACCTAACTTTATGGTTAAGTCAATCGCTGAGGAAAACGGAATCAAGATGCCGTCGTTCTTCGGATATATGATTAAGTTCTCGTTGATTATCTTATTGCCAGTTTATGTTCTGACACAGGTAATATTCTTGTGGCTGCTGGCATAGGTAACCTCTAAAAGACATAAAAAAATGGCACGTTCTGCGTGCCATTTTTTTTACTAGTCATCCAATACAATTAAATTATACCTACAATTATTGTCTTACAAAGGTATAAGTAATCTTCCCTCCTTCAGCCTTATTTCCCGAAATCTTTGAGAACGAAGACTTTAATGCTGCTGTACGCGCTGCATTCGTCAAACATTCCACATCGGCGGTAAGATTTGACGAAACGACCTCGGCAGACGAAACTTTTCCGCTCGATTCAACCGAAATGCGCACCACCACTACCCCACTGCCCTCACAGGTAAAAACAGGCACGTGCAAGTAAGATGCTTCGCGCTGCTTGTTGTCGAGTTCGGCATAAACCAAGGCTGGTCCCGACTTAACCATATTTCGCGGCTTGTTGTCGGACTGGTAACGCTCCATTCGCGACTGGTCGATGTAATCCTCGTAGGTTCGGTTCTGGGCATCATTGTAGTCGTCGCCGTACTTCTCACGCAGGAACTGCTCCTCGTACCTTGCCTTCATGTCGGCTTCCGACATCGACTGCCCCACCGACGGCTGATAGGTGCGTGTCCCCGAATAATTAGAACCTGTGATTCCAAGATTTTGCAAGTACTGGTCAATCTGCTCGTCGGTCATCATATCGTCTTCCGCTTCCGACGACTGCGACTTGTCGTCCATCTCAAAGTCCTGCGGGTCGATTATGATATAGCTTTCAGGCTCCTTCTGTACCACACCAATCCTGCATGCAAGGCACACGCATATCACAATCAGGTGAAAGAGGATTGTTCCAAGTATTCCGTTAATATTTCTGCGAAAGAAAGACACTGCCTAAAAGTTTTGCACAAAAGTAAATAAAATTCGTCGCACACAAAAAGGCAATTTTTATTTATTGCTATCTTTATCAATCAGAGTATCAATTTCTTCTACAAAGCGTTGTGCTTTGGGATAAAGTTCTTCAACCTCTTCTCGTGTAGAATAAACGAAATCCTCATAATCGCCACGCTGTCTGCAATCATACAAATTAGAGAAAGCTCTTCCGCTCTCTTTGGTAATCAGGCCTTTTGAAACGAAATGCAGTCCAAGCAATGTTTTAACTCCAGCATGCGTACTTGTCGAAATATGATACTTAGTCAGCAATGCGACTGCAGCATAATAGCACGCATAATAAAGACGGTTGGTTGCCGTGTTATAAAAACCTTTTTCGCAAAGGAAAGGGATTTCTGCCAATGTCTCATGAGAGCGTTCCTGCCTATATCTTGACAGCGCCTCGTAGTTTTCGTTCGTCAATTCGTTTTTCATAGCGTTATCCCTTCGTTTCTAACATTGTACTGAAAAGGCGTCAAGAATGGACGGTTTTCCCAATCCTTACGCAACATGACAATTGTACTTATTATAATGCCAGTATCAAGTTCTATGTCGTAAAATGGAGCTATGATGCTATCTTTGTCATCGTATGTAAGTTTATCCGCATCAACAAGCATCAAAAGGTCAATGTCGGAATCTGGTCTTGCATCACCACGAGCTTCAGAACCGTAGAGAATTGTCTGTACCCTCGGTTTCATTTTACTTGCTTCGCTTCTGATTCTGTCAACAATGGCTTGCCTTTTCATCTTATATCATATTAATACTGCAAAAGTATATGATTTTTTTTATTCACAACAATATCCGCAAACATTTCAGGCGACATTTACAAAAAAACAATCCCCAATGTTTTAAACTGGGGATTGTCCACTACTAATATTATATTATGCATTACATTACTTCGGGCACTTCGATTCCGAGCA